>NZ_JBSFTY010000088.1:0-35030 GCF_053591515.1 Streptomyces sp. NPDC003011 | reverse complement strand
GCACCGCTTCGACCCGCCCGAGACCCGTCTGGAGGCTGCCTCGTTCGCGGGGAAGGCGCTCGCCGTACGGCTGCACCGCGCCTTGGAAGAGGCCGGACTCGTCTGCGCCCGCATCGAGGTGCGGGCCCGGATGGCCGATGGGCGTACGCTCGCGCGGGTCTGGCGCCACGAGGGGCGCCTCAGCGACCTGGCCGTGGCCGAGCGGCTGCGCTGGCAGCTGCAGGCCTGGCAGGAAACCGGTGCCCTCGCCCCCACCACCGCCGGGGGTGAAGGGATCGCCCAACTCGAGCTGGTGCCCGAACACCTCGCGCCGGCCCCCGGCCAGCAACAGGCGCTGTTCGGCGCGGCCGCCGCGCAGGAAGTGCTCAGCCAGGCCGCCGCACGGCTCCAGGCACTCTTCGGGCACCAGGCGGTCACCCGGGCCGAGGAGATCGGCGGACGAGGGCCGGCCGACCGTATCCGCCGCGTCCCGTTCGGGGACTTCGCCGAGCCGGGCCCACCGCAACGGGCCGCATGGGCGGGCCAGCTGCCCGCCCCGCACCCCGCCCGGGTCTTCCCCGCTCCGCTGCCCGCCCGCCTCCTCGACGAGGCGGGGAACCTCCTGGCGGTGTCCGGCCGGGGACAGCTCAGCGCCGCGCCCGCCCGACTGGCGGTCGGCGGCGCCGCACCGGCTCCCGTCACCGGCTGGGCGGGACCGTGGCCGCTGGACGAGGACTGGTGGCAGCCCGGGCGGCAGCGGCGGCTCGCCCGCCTGCAGGCCGTCACCGACGACGGCCGGGCCTGGCTGCTGCATGTGCGCGCCAGCCGCTGGTGGGCGGAGGCCCTGTATGCGTGAGCTGCCGCACCTGACCCTCGCACCCGATCCGGCGACCGCGCACACCGCGGCGGAGGAGACGCCGGAGTGGGCGGAACTGCACACCCACTCGTTCTTCTCCCTGCTGCGCGGCGCGAGCGAACCCCAGGACCTGATCGCCGAGGCCGCCCGGCTCGGTATCACGACACTCGCACTCACCGACACCGACGCGCTGACCGGCGCCCGTCGGCTGGCCCAGGCTGCCCGTGAGCATCGGGTCTCGACCGTCTACGGTGCGGAACTGTCCCTGGGGGCGCACCGTTTGGGAACCCCGGTCGTGCTGGCGACGAGCGTGGACGGCTTCATGCTGCTGTCCGAGGCGATCAGCCAGGCCCAGCTCACCGGCGACAAGGGACACCCCGTCTACGACCTCGGCGTCCTGGCGTCGGCCGCCGCCGCAGGCCACTGGGCGGTACTCACCGGCTGCCCGTCGTACGACCATGAGGAGAGCCCGGACGTGGACGAGCTCGCCCGGACGCTCGGCCGGCTGCAGGAGGTCTTCGGGCCGGTGGTTCACGCCGAACTCGTCGACCACCGGCTCCCGGGCGACAGCCTCCGCAACGACGCCCTGTACGTGGCCGCACGACGGGCGGGCGCCCCGATCGTCGCCACCGGTGCGGCGCACTACGCCGCCCCGCGTCAGGCCCGCCTCCACCAGGTCCTCACCGCGCTGCGGCACCGCGACAATCTTGAGACCGTCGCGGGATCGCTGCACGCCGCTCCCACCGCGCACCTGCGCTCCGGGACCGAGATGCTCCCGTGGCTGTCCCGCTACCCCGGCGTGCGGGAGACCACCCTCGAGCTGGCACGCCGCAGCGTCGTCGACCTCGCCGAGCTGCGGCCCGAGCTCCCGCGGTTCCCGGTACCGGACGGACACGACGACGACTCGTGGCTGCGCGTCCTGGCCGAGCGTGGCATGCTGCGCCGCTACGGCCACCGCGCCCAGGCAGGCGCCGCCTGGCGGCAACTCGACCACGAGCTGTCCGTAATCTCCGAGCTGTCACTTCCGGGGTACTTCCTCATCGTCGAGGACCTGTGCCGCTTCGCCCGGGAGGCCGATATCTGGTGCCAGGGCCGCGGCTCCGCAGCCAACTCCGTGGTGTGCTTCGCCCTGGGAATCACCCAGGTCGACCCGATCGCCAGGGCGCTCCTCTTCGAACGCTTCCTAAACACGGAGCGGGCCTCCACCCCGGACATCGACGTCGACTTCGAACACCGGCGGCGGGACGAGGTGTTCGCCTACGCCTACCAGCGCTACGGCCGCGACCACGCCGCACGCGTCGCGAACATCATCACGTTCCGTCCCCGCCTTGCGGTCCGCGAGGCAGCACGCGCCGCCGGATACCCGCCGGCGCAGATCGACGAGATGACCCGGCACATCCAGCATCACGAGCCGCCCGGCCCGGACGTGGTGCTGCCAGCCGAGGTCCGGCAGATGGCCGCCCAGCTGGACGGGCACCCACGGCACCTCGGTGTGCACTCCGGAGGCCTCGTCCTGACACGGCAGAAGATCACGCGCGTGATCCCGGTCGAATGGGCGACCGCCCAGGGGATGAGTGTTCTACAAGCGGACAAAGAAGACATCGACCTCGCGGGCTGCATAAAGATCGACTGCCTGTCGCTGGGGATGCTCAGCGCCTTGCACGACGCCTGCCGCCTCATCGAGGCCCACCACGGCCGACGCCTCGACCTGGGGACGATCCCGGCCGAGGACCCCGACGTCTACGCCATGATCACACGCGCCCAGACGCACGGGGTTTTCCAGATCGAGAGCCGTGCCACCCAGTCGATCCTGCCCATGCTCAAGCCCACCAGGTTCGCCGACCTGGTGGTCGCCGTGTCGCTCATCAGGCCAGGACCCATCCAAGGCCAAAGCGTCCGGCCGTTCTTGCGGCGCCGGGCAGGACAGGAGGCGGTCACCTACCCTCACCCTCTCGCCGAGCGGGCACTGCGCCGCAGCCTCGGCGTGCCGCTGTACCAGGAACAGATCATGATGCTCGCGATGGACTGCGCGGGCATCTCCGCCGGCGAGGCCGACCGGCTGCGCAAAGACCTCAGCGCCAAGCACGCCCCCGAGAAGATCGCCGCCTGGCGCGGACGGCTCCTGGCCGGGATGACCGACCGGGGCATCCCTCCACCCGCCGCCGAGGAGATCTTCCGCATCGTCGAGGCATTTTCCGGATATGGCTTCCCCGAGTCGCATGCGACGAGCATGGCGCATCTGGTGTACGCGTCCGCGTGGCTGAAGTATCACTACTCAGCGGCGTTCACTTGCGCGCTGCTGACGAACCAGCCGATGGGCTTCTACAGCCCGCTGACGCTGATCGGCGAGGCCCGGCGCCACGGCATCACCGTCCGGGGTGTGGATCTGGCCGCCTCCGGCGTGCACGCCACGCTCGAGCCCGACCCGGCTTCGCGTGCGGGACAGCCGGCGATCCGCCTCGGCCTGGCCACCGTACGCACCCTGAGCCCGCAGACCGCCCAACGCATCATCGACGCCCGGCCGTTCACCGATGTGGGTGACTTCGCCCGGCGCACCCAGTTGTCGGCGCGGACGCTCGAAGCCCTGGCCACCGCGGGCGCCTTCGGCTGCTTCAGCCTGACTCGGCGCGAGGCGTTGTGGCGGGCCGGTGCACTCGCGGCCGTCGACGAACAGGCTCTGCCGGGCGCTGACCCGACCTACACCGACCCGCAGTTGCCGGCGCTCGGGCCCATCGAGGCGACGTTCGCCGACCTGTGGGCCACCGGCTCGTCCCCCGACACCCATCCGGTGCAGTACCTGCGCGGCCACCTCCGCACGATCGACGCCGTGAGCGCGGCCGAGCTGCGCGAGCTCGCCGACGGAGAGCCCGCTTCCCTGGGTGGGCTTGTCACCCACCGGCAGCGGCCTCCGACCGCGAAGGGCACATGCTTCCTGTCGATCGAGGACGAGACCGGGCTGGCCAACGTGATCGTGCCGCCCGCCACATGGGAACGCTACCGGCGCACGGCAACCGAGCACGCCGGATTGCTCGTCCACGGCGTCGTCGAGCACGCACGAGGTGCGGTGAGCCTGGTCGCCCGCCGTCTGGAACCTCTGAAGGTCGTCGTACCGAGCCGCCGCCGCTCCACCCACTGACCCGCCTTGTGCACCGACGAGCCTGGCCCGAGCCGCACCCCCGGGTGGCCCACGTCACACAAACCGTGCTCGATTGAGGCGAGGGGAGAAGCGCACCGCGGTCCTATGACACGGAACGTGAAGCGATCAGATACCAACCCCGTAGCCATGGACCTCGCAGCCTTCGCTGTGCTGCTGGACGCCTCCAGCCTGGGAGCCCCGCGAGCCCGCAGGGTGCGCGAGCGCACGCCCACGGCTGTCCGGCAACTGCTCCTGTCCCGGCTCGTCTCGAAGCTGCACGGCTCTGCGCTGGCCGGTGAACCCAGTAGCCCGCTGCCGGGAACCCCGGCAGCGTCGTGCCGACCCTCAGTGCCGACCATTTTTCCGCTGGACGAAGCTTGTCCGCCATGCTGACTGGCGTGGTGAACCAACCCCGCCCTCTGGGCCCCATCAGCGCTGTCGACATCGCCGACGAGGTCGCACGCCGTCACCGTGCCGGTGACGCAGGCCTCGCCGATCCGCCGGGCTCAGACGACCTGCTGGGACTGATCGAATTCGTGCGGGACCGCCACGCCAAGCTCATGAGGTTCGACGACGAGGGAACGCCCGTGCCCGACGTCGCGGCGCAGCACGCAGAGCTGGAAGAGGCTCTGAGGCTGACCCGCCTCGCCCATCAGGAAGTCGACCGCCTGCAGTTGTCCTTGCTCAACGCGGCCCGCGCGGCGGGCATGACCACGAAGCAGCGCGGCCGGCCCCTGGGGATCGGTTCCCGCCAGGGCATCCTGGACCGGGAGAGAGCGCTCGCGCGCACGCTGGAGGCCGCGGCGAAGAACGTCACCGTCGACGCGCTCGACGACAAGCCCGAACCCGTCGATATCTCGGCCGCAGATGTCCGGACGATTGCTGAGAACCTGGTCGCGAACTGGGACGATCTGCTTACCGACGACGAGGGCGAAGAAGACGGTGAGGACGGTGAGAACAGTTGGATGGCCGGACTCGCCACGAAGATGCGCGACCTCACCGATCTCGGCATCGTGGATCTGAGCGCGACGGACGTGGCCTCCATCGTCGCGATGGTTCGCGAAGTTCTTGAAGAGATTGACGGGCAGGCCCTGGTCACCGGGCAGCCCGCTGCGGCCACGCCATCTGCCCTGGCTGTGCTGCAGCAGGCGCGTCGCCTTGAGAGCCGTCGTGGCAAGCCGGGACCGGGCGAATCTGACGACGCCTGATCGACTACGTGACGAGGCGCAGGTCCCGCTTGCGTGCTCATTTCGGGACGGGCCGTCAGTGGCCGAAGGCTGGTCCGTTGTCGAAGGGGAGTGCGGTCCACCGCCCTCTGGGGAGCGCGAGCGCGTGGGCACCGGCGTGCCGCTGAGGGTCAAAGGCCTCCCACTCCGGCGAGGCGTCGTCCGTAAGCGGTGTAGCGGCTGTGTGGTGACGGGTGCAGTGCTGGGCCGCGTACTGGTCGGTGAGATGGTCAGGGACCTGTGTGGCGCGCACCCAGAGCAAGCCGCTCCTGGTGGGGTGCCCGAGCAGGGACTGCCGCCAAGGGGTGACGCTCGGCAGCTTGGTCACACAACGCGTCCGGTTCTGGTTGAGGACGACGCAGCGGATGCTGGGGTGGCCGGGCATGAACATCAGCTGACCGTCCAGCAGGTAGATCTCACCTGGCTCGGCGTCCGGGGCCGGAAGCTCGGGGGACTCCATCAGGTCCTTTCTGAGTTGGGCGGCGGGAGCCGCCCTGTACCAGTCTGTGCTGCCTGGAACCATGTTCCGGCAGATGCCGCACGGCGTGGCTGTATCGAGGTTACGGGCTTTGAGCTGGGGAAACTCCGTTTTACGCAAGCCCTTCAGACGGGTCGTCCTGCTGGCGGAGATACCTGCCCGCGATGGCGACAAAGTCGTCGTGGGCGACCCGAGCGGTCTCACGTGCTGCGGTGAGCTCTTCGGCGGTGGCGTACGCGTTGCGCATGGCGTAGGTCGTGGTGATCATCGCGTTGGCGCTCTGTTGGACAGCCGGGTCTGGAATCAAGATCCGAAGAGTGTTGAGCGGGCGTGTGATTGCTCGGCGGGTTGCGTGACCCTCGATCTGTAACTCCCGCCTGCGTTCGTCGCTGTCTCCCTTGAGGACGGCTTCGCCGCGTGCCACATCCTGGTGCGGTGATCGCTGACGGCCTCGGCGAGCGTGAGGACGGCTTCGAGTCGGCGGTTGTAGAGCTTGTCCGCGCGGGCTGCTGCCTCGGCGCGACCCGCGGCCCGTTCCTGGAAGCGGCCGTTGACGAAGGCTCCCAGCAGGGCACCCAGCATGCCGATCACGCCGGTGAAGAGCGCGGGGTCCATTCCCTCGTTCCTTCCTCAGGGCTCTCGACGGTCGGGCGGACGTCATCGCGGGGCCGCGGTCCGCGCAGGAGAGGGTTGCGCTCGGCCACGCATGATGATGGTGCGGGGAGGCGCCGACGCGGTGGAGCGAAGCTGCTGGCGTCGGGGCCGGCTTCCGCATGTGGCGCAACGCCTGTAGCGCACCTGCTCGTTGTGGGCAGTGCCCGGTCATGTCCGCCGGGGCTCGGGATAGTGCTGGTTGAGGGCCTCGGCGATCTTCCCGGCACGCTGGCGGCTCCGGCGGTCGACTGATCCGTTCGCGGACTGCATCTTCTCGACGAGCAGCCTGGCGGAGACCACGTTGATCTCGCGCTTCTCGGTGGGGGCGGGATAGCGGATGAACTGCAGGTGCTCGTCCATCACCGGGGCGTTGTGCACGGGCAGGACCTGGCCGACGCTCGGCGCGCCCAGCCGCCGTCGGAGCTTGCGCTTGTCGAGGGTGTGGCGGACGTGGTCACTGGCCTTCAGCAGGGCCTCGACGGTCAGCTCGTGGATATCGGATCCGCTGGCCAGCTGGTTGTATCCGTTGAGATGTACGAGCTCCCCTTTCGGCCAGGGAACGTCCATGAGCAGCAGGATGATGTTCGCGGACGGGGGGACGCACAGGTGGTACCTGGGTTCGTTACGGCGGCCGACGCTGCGGGCGGTGAGGAGGTGCCAGCCGTCCTCCGCCAGTGGTTTGAGGGCGTGGATGGTGGCCTCGACCTGGGGTGCTCGAGCGTTGGCCGCCCGGTCCCAGCGCTGCGCGCCGATCCGGTGGCCGGCCACCCCTGTGGCGGCGCCGGCCAGCAGGGCCCACCCGACGCCTCCGGTGAGCAGGGCGGCAGCGGCGGCACCGCACAGTCCCGTGAAGATCCCCGCCCCGCCGGCCGCTGCTGCCCGTTGGGCCCGGGCGGTTATCGATCCGCTCATACGTCCTCGTCCTCCTCGTCTGGAGCGGGCAGTACCTGGTCGGCCTGTGCGACGACCTGTGCGGCCAGGGCGGGATTGCTCGGCCCAACCAGGTCGCGCAGTTCATCGAGGAGGCGGTGTGCGGGCAGGACGCGTACGTCCTGCAGGGTGAAGCCTTCGTCGGCGACGGGGGCGTTGTGCACCACGATGATCGGGATCACGGAGGGGCGGGGCTGGCCCTGCTCGGTGACGTCCCGGAGAGCCTTGGAGAGCATTTTGGTGGCGAACAGGATGCTGCGGATGTCACGGCAGTCCCGCTCACCGTGCTTGAGGACCTTGCCCTCCGGCCGCACGAGGCCCTCGTGGCTCAGGTACTTCGAGTCCAAAAGGACGATGAACGTCCCGCAGGGTGGGATGAGCGCCGCATCGGCGTCGAGGACTTCGGCGCCGGGGATCGGCCGGGACCAGAGGCCGTACCAGCCGTCGTCTCCCAGCACCGACACGATCTCGACGGTGAGGCGTTCACCGCGTCCGCCGACCTCGCAGCGATCCGCTTCCTCGGCCAGTTCACGGGCCTCGCGGGCCGCGGGGGTTTCGACACCGAAGTAGCCCATGAACCGAGCGCAGAAGCCGAGCGGCCGAATCCGGGCGCGCAGTTCGTCCGCGTGGGCCTGAATCATCGCCCCCGCCCGGTTCGCGGTCACGACGCGGTCTTCAGGACGTCGAGGGTGTGGACCAGGTACAGCGTGACGCCGTGGGCACGGAACGCTGCCCGTCCGGAGGTCCAGCCGCAGGCGCAGTTCAGCTCCAGGCCGCCGTCCTGGGAGCGCCAGTCCGGGCTGTGCTGGTGCTCGCCCCACAAGGCCTGCGCGTGCTGCGGACAGGCGAAGCCGACCGCGGATGAGTGCATCCAGCCGGCCGCCTCCGCGGAGCTGGCGTCGGAGGACTGCAGGGCGCGGAAGTCGAAGTCGCGTGTGCAGCGCGGGACGACGCAGCTGCGGCGCAGGTAGCCGTGCTGCTCCCACTCCTCCCACGCCGCGCCCAGCCCCCTGATCAGTTTGGCGAGCACGTCGTCGCCGAGACCGTTGCGGAACTGGCTGATCGGCGTGGGCTGTTGGGTATGGGCGGCTGCGGCGACGGCGAGTTCCTTGGCCTCCCGGATCCACTGGTGGATGTCGGCTCCGGCGGGTGCGGCCACGTGCCGCTCGATCCAGCGGGACTCGCCGAGGAGTTCCGGCCCCTCGCCGAACCTGCCCTGATACCAGAGGGCGAAGTCGGCCGCCCGGTCCTCGTCGATGTTCTGGATGTACGCCAGCATGCGGGTGGCGAGGGCGGCGACGACGGCCGTCTGCATCTGCCAGCCGAAGGCGGCGGCGTCCTTGGGCAGCGGAGGAAGGGAGCTGCGTAAGTGGAGCTGGGCCAGGTCGGCCAGCAGGCTCCGCCCGTCGACGGGCGCGGCGGTGCCAGCGGTGTCGCTCATGCGGAGAGGTCTCCTTCGCGAAGTGGTCGGTGGCACCAGCCCGTTGACGGCCCGGAGCCAGCCGGTGCGAGGGGACAGGGAGAAGCGCGTGGCGTGCGCTGATGCGTCAGGCGGTGGCGGGCGCAGGGCTGGCCACGCTGAGGATCCAGAGCGTGGTGGCGGCCACGGCCAGCAGGATGTGGAAGCCGGCGCCCAGCACGGTGTGCGTCAGGCCCAGGAGAGCGGAGGTCGCGCTCGCGATGGCGTCGTACGGGTCGCCCTGTCCGAGAAGTCCCAGGAGAGCGACGGAGATCAGGTACGCGCCGATGCCGGAGCCGATCTGCCACCACAGGTTGGCGTCCTGCCGTTCGGCGAGGGCGGCACCGTAGCGGGCGCAGATCAGGCCGCCCAGGGCCATCAGCAGCGGGACGAGGGTGTCCGTGATGTTCTGGGCGGCCTTCCGCATCAAGGGCCTCCATCGGTGGGGAGGCCGCGCCCCCAGGGGGATTTGGGGCGCGGCCTCGGTGATGGGGACCTCGCCGGACCGTAGGCGAGGCCCCGAGGGACACCCCCACTCTAGGGAAAGTGCGTTGTCTGTGCAACTCCGTTTTTGGGTCAGGGTGGTTCTGACAGAACCGGCGCCCTGGGCCCCGGCTGGTCGGGCACCTGACGCCCGGGGGTGTCACCAGACGCAGGAATGCACCACGGTGTGCGGCCGGATCCGCAACGCCGTCTGCTCCTCGACCAACCGCAGCCGGTCCAGGCACTGTTCGCCGTCCCGCCCCGTGACGATGAACTGCGCCAAACGGTCGGTGAAGGAGGCGGCCTCCGGACCATGGACGTAGGTTCCCAGGTGGCGGGTCCAGCGGAACCGCTCCAGCCATTCGGCACCGAGCGGAGCGCCGGTCAGGGCCGTCTCGAGGTACCCCGCAGCGGGCGGATAGACGAAACGGACGGCCGCCGCACGGTGCTGAGTCGGCTCGACGAGGGGCCGGCCTCCCATGACCGCGGTGGCCGCCGCACGGGGCAGGTCCACACCCGTCGCCAACTCGACCAGTCGGGGCACCAGATCGGCGGCCAGCACGGGTTGCACGGACAGAAGGCGATACCCCTGGCCGGTCAGCCGCAAGGGGATGTGCACCGGGCCCCTCTTCAGTCCGACCGCCCGGACCGCTGCTGCCGCGTGCGTCCTCAGGCCCGCATCGGCGAGCAACGGGTCGCTGGCGTCCACGGCGTGGCCGGTCGCGGGCACGGGCCACGCGCCGGAGGTCGTCCGGACGATCGCGGTGATGGCAAGCTGGCCCGAGCCGTCGAGGACGCCCTCGATACTGGCGTCGGACCCCTGCCCCAGCTCCTCGACCAGAACGCCAACCTTGTCGCTGCTCGCCGTGCTGACCGTCCGATAGGCACGGCGCAGGCCATCTGGAGTGTCGGCGCGGCAGCCCGAGGAAGGGCCCGGCACGTCCGGCCGCACCAGGACGGGGTACTCGAGCAGGGCGGCCTCCCGTACGGCGGCGGACTCGCCGGCCGCGCGCGCCGTGCGGAGCGTGGGCACCTGGGCCAGGGTCAGAAGATGGCGGGCGAAGGCTGTGTCGTGGCTGGCCCGGACACCCCGTGCGGCGGGTGCCGGCAGGCCCAGACGCCGGGCCACCTGCGCGGCGAGGCCGACGCGGATAGCGCTCGCGGCCAGGACCCCTCCCACCGGCACGATCTGCGCCAGCCGGGTCGCGGCCGAGACGACGGAAGCCGGATCGCCGAGGTCACAGGATGTATGTCCGGCCAGGTGACGGCGCGCCCAGTCGGGCGCCACCTGGTCGAGCAGGATCACGCGGTGCGCGGCGGCGATCCGCTCCAGCCCGAAGCCCTGGTCGTCCGGCGATCCGGCGCCCACCAGCAGCAGGGTCAGCGGAATCGAGGGCGGCGGGAGCGGGGAAGTGACTCGCAGCGGAGTTGCGCGGGCGGCCTGTGGCACGGCGCTTCCTTCCTTGGGCACGGGGAGTGGGTGGTGCCTGGGCCAGGCACGATGCCGATCCTGAGGGCGCGGGCTCAGCGGGTGGGGCTGGAGTCGGCCCGGCGGGGGGCGGCGAGAGCCAGGCCGTAGAACTGGTCGGGGGTGGTGTACCAGCGCGTCATCTCCAGGCCCGCAGCCGCGAGTTCACCGGCGAGTCCGGCCGGCCGGAACTTGGCCGAGATCTCGGTGCGCAGGTCCTCGCCCTCGTCGAAGTGCACGGTCAGGCCGTCGAGTCCGCGCAGGGTGACGGTGACGTCCTTGAGGGACCGCAGCCGCATCTCGAGCCACTCGGCCTTCGTGTCATACACGGCGAGGTGCTCGAACAGGTCCAGGTCGAAGTCGGCGCCGAGC
Source organism: Streptomyces sp. NPDC003011 (assembly GCF_053591515.1). NCBI lineage: Bacteria > Bacillati > Actinomycetota > Actinomycetes > Kitasatosporales > Streptomycetaceae > Streptomyces > Streptomyces sp. NPDC003011. The sequence continues at coordinate 23,989 of NZ_JBSFTY010000088.1, read as the reverse complement.
TCGCGGTTGAGCCGGGCCAGGACGTTTTTCGAAAAGGCGGCCGTGGTGGTGTCGCTGTACGCGGCCACGATGGTGGATGGGTCCTTGACCAGATCGACGCCGAGCAGCAGTGCGTCCTCAGGAGCCAGCCCGGAGCGTACGGAACGCAGGAAGGCGGCCCGTTCCTCGGGCAGGAGATTTCCCAGGGTGCCACCCAGGAAGATCACCAGGCGGGGGCCGGTGGACGGGGGCAGTTCGAGCACGGTGGTGAAGTCGGCGAGCACCGGATCGACCGCGATGCCGGGGTAGTCGCTGGACACGGCGGCGTACGCCATCCCCAGCGCGCTCGCGCTGACGTCGACGGGCACGTAGTCGTACAGGGTTCCCCGGAAGGAGAGCGCGTCGACGAGCAGGCAGGTCTTGCTCGCGGCGCCCGGGCCGAGTTCGATGAGCGTCCGCGCGCCCGTGGCGGAGGCGATGTCGGCGCTGCAGTCCGCCAGCAGCCGCGTCTCGGACAAGAACGGATAGTAGTTGGGGAGCCGACTGATCTCCTCGAACAGGGCGCTGCCGCGGGCGTCGTACAGCCACTTCGGCGGCAGCTGCTTGGGGTGCGCCGTCAGGCCCCGGCGTGCGTCGGCGCGCAGCTCGGCGCTGAGCCGTCGGGCGGTGAGGGCGTCGTCGGTGATGGTGAACATGGTGAGTGACCTCCTGAGGGTCGGGTGCGGTAGTGGGCGGCGGCCAGGAGTGCGGTGGCGGCCGCGGCGCCGGCGGGCAGCACGGCAGTGGTCGGGGCGAGGCCAGCGGCGGCGATGCCCAGCGCGCAGCCGACGTCAAGGGCGGCCACCAGCAAGGCGTTGGCCTCTGTGACGGTGCCGGCCGGAGCGGCGGCGGATGCCGCGAGGTTGGCCGTCCCGAGCAACGGCGCCATAAACAGGCCCGGCACGAGGACCGCGGCCAGCACGGTGACGGTGTTGACCGCCCCGGGCAGCAGAAGCCAGCCGGCCGTGAACCCGCCGGACAGCACGAGCAGATGGTGGGATGTCGCGCCCGGCCACGAGCGCCTGCCGTACGCGAGCCCGCCGAGGACCGCGCTCAGAGACAGTGCGGCTGGCAGGGTCCCGGACAGCCCTGGATCGTCGAAGCGGGTGGCGGCGTCCACCGCGAGGGGGGTGAGGGCACCCATGGGCACGCCGACGAACACCATGGCCAGGTACAGCAGCCTCAGCTGCCCGGACCGCAGCGGCCCCAGCCAGTCGGCGCGACCTGCCCTGGGGCCAGCGGTCCACACACGGGAGGGCGGGCTCGTGACGACGAGGACGGTCCCCAGGGCGCCGAGCACGGCGGTCAGAGCCACCGCGCAGTACGCCGAGACCGTCGCCGCGATCCCGGCCACCGTCAGCGGCCCTCCGATGTACACAATTTCTTGGGTCGCCGCCTCGAGGGCCAGCGCCACCCGGGTGTGCTCGCGGCTCGGCATTCCCTTTGCCCACAACGCCCGCAGCGCCGGATCAAGTGGGGGACGCGCCCCGCCCGCGATCAGTACCGCAGCGACCGACCAGAGCGGTCCGCCCAGGCCAAGCGCGAGGAAGGCCGCACCGCTGAGCACGGCCCCCGCGGTGAGCACCGTGGTCTGCCCGTAGCGGTCGACGAGACGGCCGAGAACCGGGCCGCCGACGGCGTTCGCCACCGGGTAGAGCGCGGCCAGAGCGGCGGCCCTGCCGTATCCCGCATCGGGGGCGATGAGCAGGAGAATCGCCAGCGGAGCCATGCCGGTGGGCAGACGGCCGATCAGAGTGCCGACCAGCAGCCGTCCGGCGTAGGGCACAGCCAGGACGTCGCAGTAGCGGACTGCGGGCGGCGGCGCCACAGCGGGTCTCGGCGCGGTCTCAACGACGGTCATCCAGGCTCACCAGCCCGCCCGGGCCGTGAGAGCGCGCATGAGAGGCATGGACTTCTCCAGCAGAAGGTCAAAGGAGCGAGAGTGCGGCGCCGGTGGGAGAGGCGGTGCGACCCCTGGCAGGGCTGCGCGCCCGTGGCGTGGCTGCCGGCACGGTGCGGCCAGCGGGCGCGAGCACGGCGGCCGATCACCGTCGTGCCGAAGGCACCGCGAGCGGCGGCGAGTTGCGGGTCAGGTCGTGGCGTGGATGTCGCTGGCTACCTCCGCCTGCAGTTGGCGGGCGACGTCCTCGAGGCGGCTGCGGCAGTCGGCGGCGGTGTCACCGCGGACCATCCAGAAGCCGAGCCGGTCGGCGAGGGTCGCGTGTGGCGGCGCCGAGACCCTGGCGCCGGCCTGCTGGGACAGGACGATCCGCTCCACCCCGGGCTGGCGGTCCAGATGGGCGGGGACGCTGAGATGCTGCAGGACGCCCGACACCGTGGGGTAGGCGAACTGGATTCCTGCGGCGCGCTTCAGCGTCGGGGTCAGCTGGGGCCGGCTGCCGGTCGCCAGGTCGGCGGCGATCTGGGCGAGGTCCAGGCCCAGCGCCCGCTCGACGAGTATGGGTAACAGGTCTCCACCGAGCCGGCCGTTGACCTCTACGATGCGCGGCCCCGTTTGGGTGAGCTTGACCTCGATGCACAGCACTCCGCAGGTCAGTCCGAGTGCATGGACTGCGCCCGTGACGACGCGGGCGAGCTGCGGGTCAGTCAGCAGCGGGTCACGGGCGTCGACGACGTGCCCGTACTCCTGTGTGGTTGCCGCGCCGGCGGGCGTCGGCAGCTTGCGGGTGACCGCCAGCAGACGGGCCTCGCCCGGACCGAGCACGGCGGTCTCCACCGAAACCTCCGGCCCGTCCAGGAACTCCTCGACGAGCACGCCTCGCTCGCCGAATCGGTCGAGGCCGAGGACGGATTCGTGGGCAGCCCGCTCGAACGCCGCCCGTACCTGGGCGGCGTTGTCGGCCCGCACCACACCGGCACTGCCGGCCTGGCTGCGAGGCTTGACCACGACCGGATAACCGATCAGGTCGGCATGAGCGACCGCCTCGTCCGGGTTCGCTGCCTGCATCGACCGGGCCGAGGGCACTTGGTGGTCGGCGAGGAGTTGACGGGAGAGCGCCTTGTCCCGGCAGGCCTGCATCGACTCGGGGGTACTGCCGGGCAGGCCCAGCTGCTGAGCGAGGTGGGCCGCGGTCACCACGTGGTGCTCCATGTAGGCCATGACTCCGCCCACTCCGTGGTCGGCCGTGTAGGCCTTGACGGCCACGCTGGTCGCCGTCTGGTCGGTCAGATCGGCGCTGACATGCCCGGTCAGGTAGGGGCGCGTCCAGCCGGGCACGGCGGAGTCGACGAGAACGACGGGCCGCACGGCCGCGATGCTGGAGAGGACGGGTTCGCGGTACTCGGCGGCGTCGCCGCCGGCCCCGATGAGCAGAATCGGTTGGGGATCGGGCACAGCAGTCCTCCACGGTGGGTAGGTGTCGAGCACGGGACGGAACGGTGGGCCACAGATGTGCCCGCCGGGGAAGGCGTCAGGGCCCCGGGCGGGTGGGCTCGCGAAGTCGGTGGGTGAGGACCGCCAGGGGCAGGCATGCGGCGGCGCCGAGTACGCCGCAGCCCGTCAGGGCTACGGCGACCAGCGGGTGACCGCCTGCGGCGAGTGACCATCCGGCCAGCAGGGGTGCGCAGAGCACGGCGACGGCGAGGGTGGTGCCCCAGATTCCGGCGTACAGGCCGCGGGAGTGGGCGGGGGCGATGCGGTTGACGACGTCGGCGGCGCAGATGAAGGCCGCGATCTCGCCGGGCACGGCGATGACCACAGCAGCGGCGTAGCCGACCGGGCTGGAGGTGAGTCCGGCCGATCCCATACCGGCTCCCAGGAGGAGGGCGCTGGCCGCCAGGAGTCCGACCATGGGAGCGGGGCCAGCAGCGCGGCGGGCAAGCCAGGGGTTCATCAGCGGTGAGAGGACCAGGACCGCGATCGCTCCGGCGACCTGGGACCAGCCGTAGGCGGAGGTGGGGAGGTCATCGTCGGCCATCATCAGCGGCAGCACCGAGTACAGGGCGGCGACGGGGATGAGCGCACACACACTGGCCAGCCACAGCAGGAGCAGCCGCGCGTCTGTCAGCGCGGCTCGGTAGCTTCCCTGCGGGACCTGGCCCTTGGACCGGGTCGGCGGCAGCACGCACAGGGCGACCACCGCGAAGGCGGCACACACCGCGGCGTTGATGCAGAACAGGACGGGGATGCCGACCGGCTCGGCGAGCATGCCGCCGACGGCGCCGGTGCAGGCCGCGCCGAGGTTGACGGCGAAGTGCCGCCACCCAGCGACCTTGGCCCGGGTCGGTTCGTCGGGGATAGTGTCGGCGATGACCGCGGACACGATCGGGCGGGGCGCGTCGTAGACGACGCCGGCGACGAACGCCGCGGCGGCGAGCGCGCCCAGGGCGTGGGCCCCGGCCAGGATCGGGAAGACGACCGCCGCGGCGGTCATCGCAGTGACGAGGGTGGCACGACGGCCCATGCGGTCGGCCAGCGAACCGAACGTCACCTGCCCTACCAGCCACCCAGCGCCAAAGAGTGCCAGCACGACGCTTGCCCAGGACGCTCCTACGCCACGATCGGCGAGGTGGTAGGCGAGGTAGGGATAGGTGAAGCCGCCTGCGCGGGTGATGAAGGTGCCTGCGAGCAGGGCCCAGACCATCACCGGCCAGCGGCCCGAGCGCGGTGAGGCGGACCCGGCTACCCGTACGACGGCGGTGGACACGCGCTCCTCCAGGCGGACATGAACGCAACGGGCGAGGGTGCTCGTCGCGGCGGGGGCGGGGGCGCCGCCCAACAGGCGCCCCCGCCCGCGGTCGAGGGCCGGTGCCGCAGAACGGGGGGCTGCGGCCCGACTCCTCGACGGTGTCCCGGCCGGGCGGGAGGGATCCGCGGGCCGGGAACGGGCTGCGGTCTGGGACCCGGATGGCCCGGGTGGCTCCTCGCACGCAGGAAGAACTGACGGGGCGGGCCGGTCAGGTCGACTCGCCCCGGCGGAAACGGCTGCTTCCACGTCGGCGACGGTAGCCAGGACCCTCAGGTGTCCGGGACGGTGAATGGCATGGGTGTGTCCCGCTATTGGTGGTTCATCAGAAATGTGCCGCCCGGTCGCCGCAGGGTGCTGGGATGAGACCGGCAACCTCAGGGGCCGGCCACTGAACGTCTCAGGTTGCGGCGTTCGTCAGCTGGGACGCATAACACCCCGGCCGGGGAGGCCTGTGATCGCAGGTCTGGTGTCGCGCTGATGCGACACTCGGCCCATGCTTGACCAAGGTTGGCAATGGCAGTGGTCCCACGTGAATCGGCGCCTCAAGGAAGTGCGGGCCGTGTATGCGGGCGCGCCAGGCGGCACTGATGTTGCGGTCGATGCGGTTCTGTCGTTCTTCCAGGCCGTGCATCACCTCAAGGACTGGCTGGGCAACGATCCATCGATCAACGTGACGAAGGCCGATGGAGACGCGCTGATCAATAGTCATCGGGTTCTCCAACTCTGCGCAGATCTCGCCAACGGCTCGAAGCACCTCAAACTGAGGAGCTCGCGGACTGGCGACAACTCCACGACGATCGCTCGGAACGACGTCAGCGTCCTCGTTGGCACAAACACATCGGCGCACCGGTTCTACGCCGCGTCCGACAACACGGAGTACGACGTCTTGCAGGTCGCCGAAGACGCTGTCAGTAAGTGGAGCGCGTTCCTCTCTGGGCATGGGCTCATTTAGCCGCAGCACTTGGGTTAGGCCCGAACTGCTGCTCACTCGCCAGCCCAAGCACTCATCCGCCAACCGAGGCGCTCCGTCACACATGCGCGAGCGGGCCTATTCGACCTGGTCAGGGCACTAGGAGCGGGTGCAGACAGGGTCGGGGGCAGGTCTCCCGGAGTGACGCGTGGCGAGGAGAGCGAGGTGCCCCCAGAAGGGGGCGTCAGGAACACCCTGACGCTCTCGGCCATCACCGTACGGGCCGGGGTCAGGCGATCAGCCCTTGCTCGGCGATCCGGTCCCAGGTACCGGGGAACCTCTCCTTCTCCTTGTCCTTGATCCCCGCGGGCGCCAGTACGTAGAACTCCTCGACCGTTCCGTACGCCTTCTCCGGCCGGTATCGCAGGGTGACGCGCTCCAGGCCGACCGGGTGCGCCGTGTCGTGCTGCAGCGGGCGGCCGCGTTCCGCAGCCAGAGCCTTCAACCGCTGCAGGGCGACCTCGCGGCTGCCCGTGGCGACGGTCTCAACCGACCGGTCCACTGCGCCCTTGGCCGACGCGTCGTGGCAGGCCGTGGCTTTGCAGTCCTTGGGATGGCCACCTCGCTGGCAACTCTCCCGGCGGGCCGCTCCGTAGGCCCGGCGGACGTGATAGACCGCCCAGTCCGACTGCTCGAGCAGCGCCTCGAACTCGCCGAGCGCCTGCGCCTGCTGGTCGTCGCTGACCCGCTTGTACAGGGTCTCGGTGACGTACAGCTTGCTGCGGGGGTTGAGTGCCATGGCCCGGTACTCCAGCAGCAGGTCCTGGGCTGCCACGTGGGGGTACTTCCGCAGCCGTGCGAGGTGGGCGGGCCGGGAGGCGCAGACGCCGCTGAACGGGCAGAAGCTGCAGTAACTCTTGCCCCAGGTGACACCGGTCCGTTCGGTCACGAAGCGGGCGATCCGGGGCCGGTCGAAATTCTCGCGGATGAGGGGGTAGTCCATCGCGAAGGCGTCCTTGTTGTTCTTCTCGGACTTCGTCGCGCGGCGGGCTTCGTCGGCGTTGTAGCCGATGAGCTTGCCGACGCGGGCGCCGGGGAAGGCCTGACGGGCAAAGGTGTCGAGCGTCCATGCCTTGTGGTTCATCGAGCACCGGTGACCGCCGGCGGCCGTGGGAATGGTGCCGTTGAGCAGCAGTTCGTCGCGGAGGGTGTACGGGCCTCGCCGCTCCACGCGGATGGGGCTGCGGGTGTCCGACAGGATCGCGATTCCGTCGCCTCGCTCGGGGCCGCGGCGGGAGACCTGAACGGTGCGCACCCCCAGGGAGCGCAGGCGGCCGTAGAGGTGCTTCTCGGTGTCCTGGTTGGTGTCCTCGAACTCGTCTCCCAGGATCGCGGTGACGACGACGAAGTCGGAGAAGTCCGGTGCGACACCGAACCGCTCCGGCTCGTCGAGGATCATGTGGGCGAGGCCGGTGGAGTCCACTCCGAGTCCGTGGTTGAGCGTCTTGATGTCCGCGTGCCGGAACGCGTCGAAGGTGTTGCGGAGCCAGGCGGGCGTGGGCGCGTTGAACAGCTGGAGGGTTTCGGCCTCTTCCATCACGCCTCCGGGCTCGGTCGGGTCGTGTCGGTGGCGCTCAGCGCGAGGTCGGCGCTCTCCTCGTGGGCGAGGCCGGGGTAGGCCTCGCGCAGCTTGCCGAAGAGGTCGAGGGTGGTGATGTCGGGCTGGCCGGCGACCAGGTCGGCGGCGTACTGGGCGGGGGTCTGCTGGGGAGCTGTGGTCATGGCGTCTCCTGCCGCACGGGCCGGCCTTGGTGGAGCCGGCCTCGCGGGTGTCCGGATACGGCGCTGCCCGCCGCGGTCATCGCGGCGGGCAGCGTGGGGGTTGGGAGGCGTGGGTCAGCGCAGGGGGAACGGCGCCCACAGGATCGGGGAACCCGCGATCGTGGTGTCGAGCAGCGGGAGCTGCGAGGCCCCCGCGGCCTGCATGGCGTACACCACGGCCTGCGGGTCGAGGCTGTCGGTCACGGGCTCGTCGAAGTTGGCGACGGCCCGGCGGACCGCGTCGTACGTGTCGGCCGAGCCGGGACGGTTGACGCCCGCGAGGTCAGCCAGGTGGTCGATCTGGGCGTCGGTCAGCATGTCGCCGCCGCCCTCCGGGTGGAGCTCTCCCTTCTGGTACAGGTGGTGGGCCACGACGGTCATCGCGGTCCGCTTGATCGTTCGGGCGAAGTCCTGGTAGGCGCCTCGGTCGAGTCCGGCCGGGAGCAGCTGCGCGCTGAGTGGTGACATGTGGTGTCCTCACGTCGCAGGAGCGGAGGCGGCATCCCTAATGGGTTGGTGCCGCCCTCCCATTGTAGCCGATAACGCGTTGTCTAGGCAACGCTGTTTTCTGGCACTCCCATCCTCATGGGGACGACTTCACCGGCATCACGGGCCTGCTCCTGGACGCGCGCCCACACCCGGATGACCGACGCGGGTTTCATTCCCAGGGACTCACCGATCGCATCGGGAGTCATCCGGGTGGTGCACATCCCGTCCCGGATGGCGGCGGCCTTCTCGGTCCCGGAGAGGCGGAGCTTCTCGCCCTCCAGGGCGCGCATCGTCTTGTTCTCGTCGACGAAGTCCTTGCCCGCAGGGGGCAGTTCCAGGTCGGCAGGTTGGTCGCTCGTGTCCCGTTCGGTCCAGGCCAGTGCCTCGGCCATGGGGCGGGTGGGGTCGGCCAGCGCAGCGAGCACAACCGCCACCGTCTTGAGGTCGGAAGGGGACAGCCTCTCGAGCCGCTCGGCGAGTTCGGCGGGTGACTCCTCCCGTACGGAGAAGAGGATGTCATCGGCGCGAGCCAGGCCTTCGTCCACGGTAGCGGAGCCGTGCTGGTCGTCGGTGACGAGCGGGGCGCGTCCCAGCATGCGGCGCGCGAGCCGGGCAGTGGTCTGCGTCGCACCGTCTCGGGCCGCGATCTCCCACACCTGACCCGGTTGTCCCAGTGCCTCGGCGGCGATGTCCTGGGCCATCTCGGCGTCGTAGCTCCCCAGGTCCTTCGCGTCGCGGACCAGAGCAGCTCGCTGAGGTCCAGTGAGCGCCGCCCGTACGCCTTCCCGGGCGCCGTGAGCTAGCGCCTCGCGGCGAAGCGCGTCTCGCAGGCAGGATCCCAGCACCGGGCAGCGCAGGCATGCTGCCCGTGCGGCGGCGATGTCGGCGTGACTGTCGCCCGCCCACACATCCCGGTCCGCGCCCACGCATTCGGCCTGGTCGCGCCAGGTGTTGAGTGCTGTCAGAGGCTGGGCCTGTGTCGTCATGCCGCGTCCTTGGTCTCCGTGGCGAGCGCGCGAGCGCGGCGGATGCTCAGGACGTGCACGCCGAGCAGGTCGGCAATCGTCGTGTCCGGGGCGTGGGCTGCGGTGAGCGCCGAGAGGAAGTTGTGGTGCTGCGTGGCCACCACGTGCGCCGGCCCGTGGGTTCCGTGCGCGACCATCGGCACGTCAATCCCGCTCCACCAGAGCGCCAGGCGGATGGTGCCGCGGCTGACAGGCCGGTTCTCGACCCGTCCGATGGTGGTGGTGACCTCGTCCAGGGTGGGGCAGGTCTTGGCGGCGTAGCGCAGCTTGCCGACCCACCAGGGCTCCAGCAGGGTGGCGGCCTGGGCGCGGTCGGCGCGGTCTCCGGCCTGCTCGGCGTAGAAGAGGGCGGCGCGTTCCGCGTCGGTCAGGCCGCCGAGGACGGACGTGTCGGGCGTGCTGCTGAGGTCGCGGTCGACGCAGGTGGTGAGCAGCGGGCAGGAGCGGCAGACGCCCCTGAAGACGCGCAGAGCCGTGGCTGAGGGCTGGTGGCCGAGGTCGGGATCGACGCGGCTGCACGTCGGCGACGGCGTCGACGTGGGGTGGGGGACGGACTGCAGAGGACGGGACATGGTTCACCTCCGAGCTGGTGATGCGGGTGCAGGGCCGGTACGGGCCGATCCGCGCTTACGTGGGGGTGGAGGAGTAGGTGCGGGCCGTGGTGTAGCGGCCGCGCCGCGCGGTCTGGAAGGTCACGAACGCGTCGCCGCTGCGCGCGCTGTGCCGCGCTATCCGGCGGGCCGTTCGAAGGTCGCTGGTCGAGAGGCGACGGGCGCGGTCCTGGCCCGGGAACGTGATGAGCAGCCGGAATCGGTTCCCGCGCGGAGGGTTCCGCCGAGGCATGGGCTTCTTCATGCCGTCACCCCCGCCGGGAACTCGTCGTGGATGACGCCGTCCAGCTCCCGGCCGGCCGTCTTCTTGCCCACCTTGCAGACGTGCACCAGGCGCGCGTCGTGGCCGGCCTGCGGGGAACCGGGTTCGTAGAGTGTGCCGTCGGCCGCCAGAGCGCGGGCGCCTGCACCGAGGCGTCCGTCGCCGTCCACGGCGGTGTGAAGGCCCCAGTCTCCCCACTGTTTGAACGAGAACGGCACGCCCGTCTTGGCGCACTCGTCCCGCAGGTCGCGGACCCAGTCCGGGTGCATCGGCCGGGCCTTGGGCCCGGTCTCACCGCCGACGACACACCAGTTGATTCCGTGGAGCTGGTTCGTGCAGCAGTCGCCGAGGTGGACGAAGGAGGCGGTCAGGCCGTGGCCCCGCTGGCTGCCCATCGGGATGACCGCCTGCTTCAGGTTTACGGGCCCCAGGAGCGGCTCGGCGCTGATCCAGCGGACGGCGGCGGGCGTCTCCAGTAGGACCGGGATCCGGAGGTTGGCCGTGCGCTGGTCCTCGACGGAGACTCCGAGCTGCACGTGCGGCAGAGGCTCGGCGAAGGTGCTCCGCGAGCGGCCGGGGTACTGCTCGCGCCGGGCGCGCGGCAGGCCCGGCGTCGTCTCGTCGGCCACGAGCCTGGCTTCGGCTTCCTCGCAGGCCACGCGGAACGCGTGGCTGGCCAGCAGGGACCGGGCCCGACCGGGGCGCTTGGTGAGGATCTGGTAGGTGTGCTGCCGGGCCAACGACATCACGGCCCAGACCTGGGCGATGAAGGCGTCCGGCACGTTCTTGTGGAACAGGTCGCTCTGCGAGTTGACGAAGATCTTGCGCGGCTTGCGTCCGCGCAACGGCTGGACGAGGCGCCGGTGGAGGAGGTTGACCTGACCGGTCCAGTCGAGGCGGTCCTCGGTCTTCTGCACCGTACCGGCGAACGCCGCCGCGACCTCGGGGTGCGGGTTGTGCGAGTGCCGCCACGCCTCTCGGATCGCGTAGCACCCGTCGCAGCCGCTGCTCACGCGGTCGCAGCCGATGATCGGGGACCAGGTGTCGTCCGTCCATTCGATCGAAGAATTCGTGGCCATCAGGAGAACTCCAGCGTGTGGATCGTGGCGAGCGTGACGGGGACGGCTCCGGGGGCGGTACGGGCGCACAGCCTCCAACGGTCGGACGGCGCACTGGTGTCGTCGGTCGGGGGCTCGGGGCGCAGGTGGACGTGGACGTGATGCATCTCGTGCACGTCCTGGCCAGACGGGAGCTGCTTGGCGGCATCGCGGGCGTGCGTCCAGAGGTCGTGGTGGCCCAGGCGCAGGAGGGCGCCCCGCCAGGTACGCAGGCCCCCGGGCCCAGCGGGGTCACCCAGCGGGTGAGGACCGTGCTCGGCGGCGTGCCAGGCCTGGTGTGCGGCGTGGAGCTCGGCAGCGCCGAGCATCGCCGCATACACGCCTCCGCTCCCGGTGCCCGGTTCTGACAGAACCGGGCACCCCGACTGAGCGGATGGCCGACGAACCGGTTCTGACAGAACCGACGCGGGCGGGGCCGACGGCCGGTGTACCGGTTCTGTCGGAACCGATACAGGCGGGGCCGACAGCGGACGAACCGGTTCTGACAGAACCGCCGTCTCCTCGTCGGCACGGTTCGCGGCCCCGGCCAGCCGGCCCAGCAACGCGTCACGCTCGGCAGTCAGCCGGTCGACGAGGTCCAGGAGTTCGGCGACAGCCTCACGACCGGCCGCGAGGTCCGCGATGTTCTGCCGTATCTGATCCTCGGTCGCGTCCTCGCCCGGGTCCCAGGTCTCCAGGCCGATCTCAATGACCTGATCCGTGACCTTGTACGAGGAGGGGGTGGAGCACATCGTGATGGCGCCGGTGTCGTCCCTCCGCACATGCTCAAGGGCGGCCTCCCGCCAGAGTTCCAGGGAGCCCTCGCAGTCGGACAGGAAGAACGGGTCCTGTGCGGCTCGGTCGGCCAGGGCTCGCAGGCGCACCTCGCGCGTGAACGGGAGTCCCGGCGTGGTCACCGCCGCACCGTCCCCTCGAGCTCGGCGGCGCAGTCGTCGTACTGCGCGTTCCGCTCGCTGCGGATGTAGTCGCGGTAGCCGTCCAGCTCCGCCCGGCTCACCAGCTGCCGGGTGGACTGGGCGAGCGTGGGGTCGTTCATCCACTCAAGGCGTGTCTCCAGGACGCTGAGCGAGGCTCCGCCGGCGTGCTCCTCGGCGGCCTCGTGCCATGCGAGCTGGTAGTCGGTGTTGCGGTCCGATAAGACGCGGGCAAGGACCAGGTCGCGGGTCGTCATGGTGTCCTCCGGGTCAGGCGCTGCACAGCTGAAGCTGCATCGGCGCGGGCGGCATGGCGGAGAGGTGGCGCTCGATGGCGGCGCCGGGAGTGATGCGGGTGATGGGGCCGAGTTCCTGCGCTTCGCGCTGGATCTCGGCGATGGACAGGCCGTTTTTGAAGGTGTGGCCGATCTGCTGCTCGGCGGCCACGTAGTCGGCGGTGAGCCGGGGGCTCATGCGGGCGGCACAGACGAGGTCGGCCCGGGTGGCCAGGACGCACAGGCGGCAGGACAGTCGCTCCATCCCCGCGTCGTAGGCGGGGTGGTACTCCAGGCCGCGGTCCTTGATGTGCTGCCAGACCTGCCGGGTGGACCAGTGGATGATGGGGTGCCAGCGGATCACGGTGCGGCGGCTGTTGGACCGGGAGCGGTCGATGACGAACTCGGGCTTGCGGGCGCGGCCCGCGGACTCCTCGGCGCGAAGGCCCACGCAGTAGTAGAGGACGACGTGGTCGATGCCTTCCGTTTCGCGGACGTCGTCGGCGTGGTGGGTGACCCGCTTCATGCCCTCGCCCTCCTTCTGGTCCGAGGTGCACCAGCGGGCGTCTGCGGAAGGCCACAGCCTGCGCTGCTCCAGGAGCTGGTCGAAGAGGCCGCCTCCGGGTCGGTTGGTGATTTCCAGGGGGATGCCGTAGCGGGCGGTCTGACGTCGGACGAGGTCCTGCGTGCCGGGCCACTCGACGGGCTCGTCGCTGAAGCGCTCGCCGGTCCGGCCGAGGTCGTTGTGGACGGCTATGACCTTGTGCAGGGCCCCGCGGTCGACGGCCTGGGTGCAGACGGCGTCCTCCATGACGGCGCTGTCCTTGCCGCCGCTGGTCAGGATGAGGATGCGGTGCCCGAGCGCGAATGGGTCGTGCCGTCGGGGGTGGATGAGCAGATGGCCGATCGGCATGCGGACCGGGGCCAGTCGGTGGGCCAGCCCCTGAAGGGCGATCAGGACCGCGCGCCGTTCGGTGAAGGCCACCCACGCGTTGAGGCGTCGCCAGGGGGCGGGAGCGGCGAGGTCCAGTTCCTGCGCGAGGCGGTCGAGGGCGTCGGTCAGGGTTGTGGCCTTCTTGGCGGCGATGGCCAGGGCCTCCATCAGGTCGCCGCCTTCGGCGACGTGCCGGGAGGTCGCACGGTAGATCTTCGCCAGCCGGGCGCGGGTGGTCATCGTGCGCTCCTCACTGCCATCGGACTGTCCTGCCGCCCGGGGAGCCCGAGGTCGTCGTCCTTGGCCAGCCGCTCCAGCAGCCCGATGACTTCGCTCTCGCTGGGGGCTCCGCTGTGGGTGAGGGTGTCGCCCTCGATAACCCAGGAGGCGATGTGCTCGACGAGATTCGGTTCCGCGTCGGGACGGTCGGCCGGAGGCTCACCGGGGATGGCGGCGGACAGCCGCGCCAGGATCTGCATGACGTTCGGCTGTTCGTGGATCAGCCGCAGGGACTCGGCGGGATCGCTGAGGAAGGCGTCGGGGACCTCGCCAGTGACCGCGAGGTAGACCGACGCTGCCAGGTCGAGCCGGGGAGGCCAGCCCTCGTCGCGGAGCTCGGCGAAGTAGTCGCTCTTCCGCAGCAGTCCGTGCAGGTTCACGATGTGCTGGGTTTTGCGCAGGAAGACACTGAGAGAGGGCATGGGGGCGCTCCGCAGGTGGCGTACGGCGGTGGAGGTCCTGCACGGTGAGGCCCGGGCGCGTTGCGGAGCCCGGTCAGTAGGCCTCGTTCTCGATGACGTAGCGGACGTGGCAGCCCGAGTCCGGGTCGTCGGTGCAGCGCATCCCGCCGTCGAAGCCTTCGCGCATGTCCGCGGCAGATCCGATGGCGTCGCACTCGCAGCACATGGCGATCTCGTCTCCGGGTGGGAGGCGGATTTCCAGATGCCGTGCGAGGAACGCGGACAGGGCCATGCGAAGGCGGGCGGGAAACGGTTCAGCACTTCCGGGATCGACGTAGCCGGCGTCGTCGTACCCGAGCGCCAGCAACGTGCAGTCGACGAGCATGCGCTGGCTCTCGGATAGTGCGTAGTAGTCGACGACGGTGCGGCGCACCGGCGAGCACCACCTCCCAAAGAACGGGTGCCATGTGGTTCAACGGACACCACAATAACGCATACGGGGTTGTAGAGACAACCCGTTTTCTTGAAGGAGGGCCGCAGAAGGGCACCCCACGCGGTTCTGTCAGAACCATCCTCCGGACTCTCGGACCCGGCCAGCGTCTCCCGTGCCGACTGCAGGGGGCCGTGTGAAGCAGGCCAACCCGGGCGTTCTAGAGTTACGTCCGTGACGAAAAGCCCCGCCCCCCAGCTGGATGAACCGCGACAGGATGAGGGACAGACCGCCGGTGTGATCTCAGTTCGCGAATCCGGCGTGGTGCGCGAGCAACTGGTGCAGCGCACCTGTGCGTGGTGCGGCATCCCGGTCCACTACAAGGGCAAGGGCCGGCCACCGCAGTACTGCAGCGCCGCGCACCGGACCCGCGCCTGGGAACTGCGTACGGCCGAGGCCCGCGCCGCCCGTCCCGTAAGCGATGGCGGCCGGACCCGAGAGCCCGTTCGCGAACTGGTCGAACGCACCGAGACGGTCGTGCGCACCGTCGTGCGCGAGGGCCCGACGAAGGTCAAAATTGTTCCCGGCGTGCGGCTCAGCGGTGAGGCCTACACCCTCCCCGAGGACGCAGTCGAGTGGGCGCAGGCCCTGATGTATCTACGCCGGCACGCGAGTTCCCCGGGGATCTATCCGTTCCGGGAGCAAGTCGCCCACGTCTGCGAGACAACCGCCAGGGTGCTCCGCGATGCCAGCCCTGCTTTTACTCCGGGCCGACCGACTGCGTCGGCGCCCTCCAGGACTCCCTGACACCGCACAAGAGCGACTCCTGTCCGTATCGGCTTGACGGACAGCTATCCAGCCGAGCGACGAGTGCCGCTCCGCGGCGGCCCCGGGCCAGCCCTGCGATCCGATGCGAGGCGAGGAGACCAGGTACTCCGCACAGCAGCACTGTGGGCACCCCCTAACGAGAGTGCCCACAGTTGTCCGCGGCTCCACTGGCCCACACGACCTCGAAGCCTGCGCTTCACGCGCTCCCCACACTCTACGTGGGCGGGCCCTGGCGTGCGGTCGATTCCTGAATCAAGATCGTCGGCCGAGGCGGCTCCCTCCGTCCCGCCCTCAGATCCGGGGGACGTGTTCCGGGACCCTGCACCACCGCCTCCTCTACGTGTCGGAATCCGTGCCCGGTTCTGCCAGAACCAAGCGGCCGCCTGAACACAAGAAGGAGTGCGACACCCCGACAGTCCCTGCCACCGGTTCTGGCAGAACCAGCCGGACGGCTCGCAGTCCAGGCGCGCAGCACATCAAAGCAGCAGACCGGTGGACGACCTGGTCGGCAACTGCACGGTCCCCGCGGGCAGCAGCGGATACCCGGACGGCACAGCTTCCGCCTCGTACGGCTGACCGGTCCCTGTCGCCAGCGCCCAGGGGTCTGCCACGGCGCCCGGGGGGCGAAGGAGCTCACCATTCCCGATCACACCTGCGAGCACGCGGAGAACACGGGGCGGCACACCTGCTTGAGGCCAGCACTTGGGGTCCGTGTGAGAGCGGCCGGCCCCGACCACCTCGCGGGTGGCGACTGGCTACGGTCTACGTCCCGCACCTCACCGGTTAGGCCTTTCGTTGTACCGGCGAAGGCCCGGCAGCAGTCACCCGGGCCCGGCACGAGAGGAACACTGCATGAGCACCACCGACCCGTACGCCGAACTGCAGAAGCAACTGACCGACGCCAAGGAGCGGTTCGCCACCGACGCCGAGGGCGCGACGATGACCGTGCTCAAGGACGACGAGGCCTACCGACACCTGCGCTTCGACTTCCCCAGGGCATCCTGGCGCTGGTGCGAGGTCGTCACCTGGCCCGACGTGCTTGTCCTACGGGGCGGACTCGGCTGCTGGACGTTCACCGGCGGCGACCTGGTCGAGCTGTTCCGGCCGGAGCCGAACTCGGAACGAGTCAACCCGCAGTATTGGGAGCAGCGCCTCGCCCCGGGCAACAAGGCACGCGAGTACTCACGAGACCGGGCAGTCGCCTACATCAGCGAGACCGTCGACGACCTGGCGGACGACTTCCCCGGTCTGGCCGATGACGTCCACACCGACCTCCTCGACGACATCCCCGTAAACGACCTGAGCACGAAGGCGAGCCTGCGCGCCGCACTCGCCCGCTTCGAGGAACTGCACGGACACACCTACGAAGGCCTGGAGTTCCCCGTGGAGCAATGGGACCTCGAGCGGTACAACCCCTGGTTCCTGCTGTCCTGCGTGACCATTCCCTGGACCGTCGAGCAGTACGACAGCGCGCTCACCCCAGCAACGTGAGACAACCTGGCAGACGCCGTCCAGGACTGGCCCTTGGCCGAACCGACTGTCCCTGATCCTCACGAGCCGAGCCCTGGATACGCGCCTCCTTTGGTGACGCGCTCCGCCTGACGACTCCGGGGCATGAGGTGGGGCGGATCGGCGGTTGCCGACCACGGCCGGACGGCTTGGGCTGCCGCGTCGCAGCCGCGCCGGCCGTGGCGCCCTAAAACCCGCGAACGGCGCACCTCTACCAGGTATGAGCAGTGCGGTGCCCGTGCAGCGATTCCCCCAGGTCCCCGCCGACTCCGCAAGCCGGTGTGCTCGGCTGTGGCGACCACGGCGACACGCCGCCCCCGCTCGGAAGGCACCGGAGCCACCCACAGCCGAGGCCCCTCGATCACGCCGAGGGCTGGCGACGCCACGGCGGTGGGGGACGACAACGGCCCGCCACACAGCCGATCCATGGCCCCACCCCGAGTGAAGTAGCTGACGTGGGTGACGAATACGAACCGTTTGACCCTGTCCGCTCCGTTTTACCCATGCATAAACCAGGGGTTTCTCCAAGGGGTTCCGGAGAGAACCACTACGCTTCGGTCCCGTAAGTCCCACACGACTTGTCGAAGCACAAACATCGGAGGGTGCGTATGCCGCGCAATGGAGCAGGCGGCTCAACGCTCACGCCAGCAGACACCATCAAGCTCGAGGAAAAGCCCTTCATCCAGGCCCCCAAGCCCAGGGGGTCCGGCATCACGGTGCCGATCGAGCAGATCGCACCGTGCCCGCGGAACCTCCGCGGCGACGACCTGTGGCCAGACCCGGAAGAACGCGACCGCATGGTCGCATCCCTCAAGCGCAAGGGCCTGATCCAAGCCCTGGTCGTCGTCGACGTCGCAGAGTACGTCGCGCACTACCCCGAGGACGAGGAGGCGTTCTCTCCAGACCACCGCTATGTAGTGGTCGCCGGTCACTGCCGGCTGGATGCCGCTCCGGATGCTGGTCTCACCGAACTCCGGGTCGACGTCCAGAATGAACACGCCAGCGATGTCGACTCCATCTTCCTCGATGAGAACCTCAACCGTCAGGCCCTCACCTGCTTTCAGGAAGGCGAGGGATACCGGCGGCTCCGGGTCAACAAGGGGTGGAGCGACAAGGAGATCGCGGAGCACTACGGCTTCAGCAAGTCGAAGAGTCGCGTCACCAAGCGCATCGCGATCCTGCCCCTGGTGGAGGTCACCGAGGCGCGCGAGTCGATCCTGTCGTCGGAGCGGGGTTCCCTGACCCCGGACAAGGCGTACACGATCATCTCCGTCGTCAAGGACCCGCAGCTGGTGATGCCGACCTACGAGTTGATGACGGCTCGCAACCTTGACGCGCGCGAAGCCGGCCGGCTCCTTCACCTGTCGACGATCGAAGCGGAGAAGACCGCCACCCCGATTCCCCACCCCGCCACAAGCGCGGAGTCTGCGCCGCCCGCTTCCGAGAACAAGGACGAGCAGACGCTCACACCCGACGGGGAGCAGCAGCCCGGACAAGGAGATGGCACCGACGGCGGCGAGACAACTGGTTCTGACAGAACCCACAGCGCCGACGGCGGCACCGACGACGAGACGGGCGCGAACAACGAGACCGGCGGGCACGACGAGACCAGCAGCGAGACGGGCAATCCGCCGAAGCAACAGGAGTCCCGTCTCACCGACACGGAGAAGCAGCAGATCGCGGCGGATGCGCGGCGCGAGGAGGCCTGCAAGCTCCTGGTCCAGGAGTACCGGGAACCGCTGGTCGACGGGCATGTGGTGCGTACCGCAGCAACGACGCTGGCCATGGTCGGTTCCCAGACCGTACGGTTGGCCCACAAGTGGCTGAGCGAGATCGAATCGTCGTCGGCACAGGGATACAGCAGCCCCACCTCGTACCGGGACCACGTCCTGGCCGGGCAGGACGGCGCGCTGATGCTGCAGTTCGCTTACGCGGTCGCCCTCGCTGACGACGAGCTTCGCGCCCAGGATCGCCGACGCAAGCCTGACTTCCGCGTGATCAGGCACTGGCGATACCTGATTGAAGCCGCCAAGTACGAGCCCAGCTCATGGGAGCAGCAGTACCTGCGTTAACCCCGCGCTCATGTCCGCGAGCGCTCCACACACCCACACACTGCCCGGAGTCACTCCATGCTCGACACCGAGTTCATTCCGCGTCTGTACGCGCCGCACGTCCCACCGGTCTACATCCCCATCAACCGCGCCGGCTCCGTCGGGAAGACGACGTACGGCTGGAACGCCTGCGTCCAGGCCGCGTTGAAGGGCAAGCGGGTCCTTTACATCGACACCGACCTGCAGTCGGACGCCTCGTTCTACTCCGGCTACGACGGTGACCAGCTCCCGCCGAACGTCGTCACGGTCCACGACGTGATGCTCGGCAAGCACACGCTCAAGGAAGCGATGGTCCCCGGTCGCACCCGCATTGCGCCAGGCGACAAGGACGAGTCCTTCCAGATCATCCCCAACCTGTACCTGGTCCGGGGCGACGAGAAAATGAGCGCCGCCGACAAGGAACTCGCACAGGACGACAAGGGCGTCTTCTGGCTCCAGGTCGCCCTGGCGAAGCAGATCGAGGAAGGCGAATTCGACTTCATCTGGATCGACCCGCCTGCCTCGCTCGGCACCCTGACCATCTCGCTGCTCCTGGCCGCCACCGAAGTCATCTGCTGCATCAAGCCGGGCCGCAAGGAGCTGCGCGGCGCCACGGCCCTGATCCGCCGCGTTGAGGAGATCAGGAACGAGTACGAGTACTTCAACGCCAACCCTCACGTGCGCTGGGTCTTCATCAACGAAGGCAAGCGGGCCGAGAGCCAGGGCAAGTTCTACCTCAAGCGTCAGAACGAGGCGCGGGAGGTCTACGGCGACAGGGTGCTGCCGATGCTCACGTCGAGCACCGCGGTCGCCGAGTCCTTGGACGCTCAGGAGCCACTGGCATTCTGGGTTCCCGACTCACAGCACAGGCTCGCGATCGACGCCTCCCTGGTCCAGATGGGACTCGTGGAGAACGAAGAGAACGCCGCCTGAGCCCGGTTCTCACAGAACCACCCCTGGGCAGGCCCCCGTCTGACGGCGGGGGCCTGCCCCGTTACCGCCGGGCCCGCCGAGATCCCAGCGGCACACAGCTCCGCATGCTCCCGCGGGGCCAGGCCGGTCGCTGGACACCTCACGCACTGCAGGCACCTCGCAGCGCCGTACGCGCCCGAGCCGCACCCACGGCATAGGGGGTGGCGCCGCCACCGGCCCGCAGTACCTCAGCTGGCAACGTCCCCTGGAGGACACCGGTCCGCAGCGCCAACAGGTGCCGCACCGCACGTTCACGTGCCTGCTCACCCGCCTCGCGGGCCGCCTGCCGAGCGCAGGCGCGTGTCCCGTACCGCCGCCACGACCGCATCGTCGCCGAGTACGCGGCCTGCGCCTCCAACTCGGCGGCCGCGGTCGAGGCCAGGCTCTCCAGCGCGGAAGTCCGCAACTTCGCCGCCGTAGTCTCGGCGGCCAGCCGCCCGGCCAGGGCGAGCGCATGCTCGGAGACTTCGATCGTGCCGGCCCGCTGACGCAGCTGCTCTTGCGCCGCCTGGATGCTCTGCCGCAGAGCGTCTTCCGCTGCGGCCACAGCCGTGCGGACCTCGTCGGCATCCGTAGGATCCGCGCAGGCCGCGGACACGACGGTGACCGCCTGGCGACTCACCTGCTCAATGGCGCGCTTCTCACCACACGCCCCGCACAGCCCGCCAACGTCCGCGGCCCCGCAGCCCTCGCAGGGGGCCGACTCCCGGGCCTCCGCCGCGGCCTGAGCGGCGAGGCGATCCTGCTCGGCCCGGGCGCGCCGTTCCTCGAAGAGCTGCTGTCGCTCAGCGCGCTCCTTCTCCAGGCGTTCGCGCCGGAGGGCAGCACGGCCAGCCGCGCGGTCCGTCTCCTCGCGCATCCGCTCCTCGATCGCACGCTGCCGCTCGGTGCCCCCGATGCCGGGCAGCTGCGCTTCTACGTCCGCAACAACCCGACGGCGAAGGGCACGGCGGTCAGCGACGAGGTAGTCGCATGTCCCGCACGACTCGCGGGTGTCGAGCCGTACGCCGTCGTCGCATCGCACGTCGCCGCACGTCGGGCGGCGGGGCAGCCCCCGGCTGATGAGCCAGCCGACCGGATCGTTGACGTGTGCCGGGCCCTCCTGCTCATCGAGGCGCCAGTGAAGCCGCTCGGCCAGGGCTCGGGGCGCCCGCAGCGGACCGGTGATCTGGGACAGGCGCTCGAGCTCGCTGCGCGCGGCAGCGACAACGCGGGCACGCGCACCCTGACGATCAAGCCGAGCCCAGAGCCCGGAAACGGGTCCCAGAACAAGCTCAAGATCTTTTGGCGGGCGCGGCACCCTCCCTCGTTGCTGCTGCCTTTCGCCCTGGACGAGCTGCAGACGACGGGCGGCAGGAGTCGGCTTCCCCAGGTCTGTACGGCTGTTGGAGGGGGCGGATTCTGAGGGCTGTTCCCCGCGCAGCGGGCCGCCGGATGCACCGTCAAGTGACGGCCGAGGGCTTTCGAGGGGGTCGATCGGGTCGTCTTCGCGCGCGCACGCGCGCTCCGGCAACGCACCGGTGTCAAACGCGGCTTCGCCGGAAAAACCACAGTCAACAGTGGGGGGAAAGACGACCTGAACCACTGAAGGGTGATCAGTGTGAAGGCCCGCCGTAACGTCGGGGTCTGAATTCTTGCCGTCCTGCTCCTCCGGAACGGCGCTGAGCTGGGGTTCCTCGCAAGGCCGTGCAACACCACTTGCCCCCGCCGTAGCGTCAGGGTCTGAAAAATCAGCGGAGTGAGCAGAACGGTGGGCCTTCCCCGGGACCCCGGCGCGGGCCTGATGGGCGGCAGCCACCGCCGGAACGACCAGACGACTGCGGTGAGGAAGACCCGACTTCGTCGCGAGCCGGACCCGCTCGACGACCCCAGCTGTCTCCAGGCGATACAGCACCCGCTCACCACCGGACGCCGAACACCCCAGCAGACGCGCCACCGTCGCCGCCAGCCGGCCGCGGCGTGACGGCACCGAACCGCCACAAAGGCGCACCCGCCCGGTCTCGGTCGCCTCCAGAGTCAGCCGCAGCAGGGCCAGGCGATCGGTGGCCGCGCCCCGCCCCGTCCTGCTGCCGAGGAGACCAGGCGGAGTGACCGTCCCATCCCGGTGCTGCCATCCAGGCGCGAACAGAGCCTCGCAGAGCCGCTGAAGCGTCGCGAACTCCTTGCGCTGCAGAGCGAGGGGGTGGCCGACGACGCCGCGCGCGTTCCACAACGCCACGACCTCGCAGCGCAGAGCCCGGTCCTCGCCGAACTCGCCCGGGATCGTGCCCGTGCGCACGGCGCCGGCCTGACGCAGCCCCGGCAACACCACGGAAGAGACGTACGACTCCGACAGCCCCAGCCAGCGGCCGAGTTCACGGACCCGAATCTCTACCACGCCGGTCGCCTCTGGCGTACGGGAGGCAAGCACCACAAGCGCCAGACGCATCGCATCGCTCAGGAACGTCGGCGTCAGGATCTCCACGGCGCGCGAGAGCCGAGCCCGGGTATCCCGCCCGAGGGCGAGCGGATGCTCTGCATTCCGCGTCGGCGCCGGGCCTGCCTGCTCGGGTATGGCCTTCAGCCGGCGCGAGCCGCGGGGAGCGGGAACACGAGCCGGAGCCGCGAGAGCGCTCACCGGACGGTCCACGATGCAGTGCTCTCGCACGTCTTGGGACGGCGCGGTCCTCGAGCGCCCGAAGGCATCGGAAGGACGTTGGCCACGGCCGGACGTGAACGCGAGCCCACGGCTCGGCGACCAGCGGCCGTCAGACCGCAGACCTGGCCAGAACCAGGCGGTCGAGCGCCGACATGAGCCGCCGAGCGGTGGCCGCGCGCGTGCGACTGGTCACCCGATTCGGGGATCGTGGCCTGGCACGCCCTGTTTTCGGCATGCCGAGGGTGACAAAGGGCAGGACTGTCCTGCATCATGATTTCGGTCTCCATTGCTGCGGTGTGGAGGCACGACAAAGCCCCGGCTCGGGGCTTGGTTCCGGGAAGAACCGATTTCGCCTGATCACAGGGCGTTTACGCCGGTGATCCAGGCACGCTGCGGCAGAGGGAGCCGGAGCGCTGGCAGGTGGGCCGACAGGGCCGGAGGGTGCGGGAACACCCGAAGGCCGGAGGATGGCCCGGGCGGTTGCGTCGGGAAACGCGCCGCCCTTCGAAGGACTACGTCATGGAGCCCCCTCGGTTGAGGGGCTGGACGTTCTCAACCACCGGCAGGGAAGCGCCGACGGGAGTCAGTGGCCGCGACACGCGGTCGCGGAGATCACAATTTGGCTCGATGGCGATGTGATTCTCGCCAGAGCTGCAGATGTGACGTCTTGAGTTTTGGATGCACGGGTATCCTTGACCCATGTCGGCCACCGTCCTAACTACGGTTGGTCCGACTCCGGCCCCGCGGGGAGCTTGCTCCCAACCAGGTGTTGTCCGCACCTGGATGCGGGGCCGGCGCCATTTTCGCTTGTGGTGACTGGAGGCCCGTGCCACGGGGCCGTCCGGCCAGGCGGTCAGCCTACCTTCTGTCCACATGCTGTGCACGGCCCCTTCCTGATCGTGTCGAACGCGGCTTTCTGCGGCTCCGCCCCTGCTGACCACCACTTCTGACGCACCCTCAGTGTCGACAAACCGATGTTGTCGCCTGCCCGGCCGACGGTCCGTGTTCGTCAACTCCTGTGGCACATGTGTCAGCTGGCAGATCGGGGCGCGCTCAGGGCGCGTTGGACGCCAACGTGTCAACGTCACTGCGGGGTGCGCCGACACGGGAGTGCCGCCGTATGCCGGCGTGCTTTGCCGGGACGTCCGGGCGGCGTGTCGAGGGCCGGCCGTGAGCCGCGTGCACTGCCTCATAGCCGGGGCTCGCCACCGACGCCAACCGCAGCACGAGCGTGCAGCAGGGCGTAGAGGACAGGGAAGGACTGCGGACTCTGCCGCAGGCGTTCGGCGGTGAGGGCGAGCAGGGCGAGGACCTCGTCGAGGGTGCGGCCGGGCTCGTCGTTCCACTCGGCCAGGGCCCGTTGGGTGGGCGGGAGTTCCAGTTGCTCGGTGAGCGCGAGCAGGGCGTTGTACGCGCGGCCCGCCTCGTGCAGCTTCGGCGCGTCGGGGTCGGCGTCGCCGGTGCAGGCTGCCCACACAGCGTGGTCGAGCGGCTTGGGGCGGCGCAGGGAGCGCGGTCCACGGGTGTCGCACGGGCCCGGCCGCCAGCCCCAGTTGGCGAGGATGCGGTGTGCCTCGTCCAGGCCCTGCGCGAGGTCGTCGGCGGGTATGTGCGGCGGTGGCGGGGCGGCAGTGGCGGGCATGCGGTTCTCCGGGTGGTGGGTGGCGGGGCCGCCCGGCGACTAGCTCGCCGACTACCGGGTGCTGGGAGCGGGCCTGGCCGCCTCGCCGCAGACCGAGGCCCTGGACGACTACCA
>NZ_JBSFTY010000087.1:0-35062 GCF_053591515.1 Streptomyces sp. NPDC003011 | reverse complement strand
CACTTCGCCTACGACGACGAGGAGACGTGCCTCGCCGAGGTGCGCTACCTGCTGTCGATGCTCCCGCAGAACAACCGCGAGAACCCGCCCCGGGTGGAGCCGAGCGACGAGGCGGACCGCCGCGGCGACGTCCTGCTCGACCTGGTCCCGGCCGACGGGAACCGTCCGTACGACATGACCAAGGTCATCGAGGAGATCGTCGACGACGGCGACTACCTGGAGATCCACGAGCGCTGGGCCCGCAACATCATCTGCGCGCTGGCCCGCCTGGACGGCCAGGTCGTCGGCATCGTCGCCAACCAGCCGCAGTCGCTGGCCGGGGTCCTGGACATCGAGGCGTCGGAAAAAGCTGCGCGCTTCGTGCAGATGTGTGACGCTTTTAACATCCCGATCGTCACTTTCCTGGACGTCCCCGGGTTCCTCCCGGGTGTCGACCAGGAGCACGGCGGAATCATCCGCCACGGCGCCAAGCTGCTGTACGCCTACTGCAACGCGACCGTCCCGCGGATCTCCCTGATCCTGCGCAAGGCCTACGGAGGTGCGTACATCGTCATGGACAGCCAGTCCATCGGCGCCGACCTCACCTACGCCTGGCCGACGAACGAGATCGCCGTGATGGGCGCGGAGGGTGCCGCCAACGTCATCTTCCGCCGCCAGATCGCCGAGGCGGAAGACCCCGAGGCCATGCGGGCCCGCATGGTCAAGGAGTACAAGTCCGAGCTGATGCACCCCTACTACGCGGCCGAACGCGGTCTGGTGGACGACGTCATCGACCCCGCGGAGACCCGCGGAATCCTGATCCAGTCCCTGGCGATGCTGCACACCAAGCACGCCGACCTGCCGTCCCGCAAGCACGGCAACCCCCCGCAGTAACCAGGCGGATCCTTCGCGGTACCCCCGCGGAAACCTCTCTCACGGAGACTGACACCCATGAACACCCCTGACATTCGTGTCGAGAAGGGCCACGCCGAGCCCGAGGAGGTCGCCGCCATCACGGCGATCCTCCTGGCCCGCGCCGCCCGGCCGTCCGAAGCGCCGGCCCGCCGGGGCCGCCCCAAGGCCGGCTGGCGCCGCCTGGAGCGCGAGCCGGGCTTCCGGGCCCCGCACAGCTGGCACTGAGCCGTAGGGCATGGCATGGCGAAGGGCCCCTCTTTCGAGAGGGGCCCTTCGCCATGCCTCGGGGGGACGCGCGGGAAACCGCGCCCACGGCCACCGGGCCGCCCGCAGACGGCCCACGACCGTCCGAGGCGGCCCGGTGGCCGCGCGTCCCCTACACGTCCGCTACCGCAGCCGCGCCATCAGCGCGTGTTCCACCAGCGTGATCAACGCCGACTTCGCGTCGGCCCGGTGCCGCGCGTCGGTGGTGATGATCGGGGTGTCGGGGCCGATCTGGAGCGCCTCGCGCACCTCGTCGGGGTTGTACGGCTGCTGGCCGTCGAAACCGTTGAGGGCGATCACGAACGGCAGGCCGCTGTTCTCGAAGTAGTCGACCGCGGGGAAGCAGTCGGCGAGCCGGCGGGTGTCGACCAGGACGATCGCGCCGATCGCGCCGCGCACCAGGTCGTCCCACATGAACCAGAAGCGGTCCTGGCCCGGCGTACCGAAGAGGTACAGGATCAGGTCCTGGTCGAGCGTGATGCGGCCGAAGTCCATGGCGACCGTGGTGGTCGTCTTGTCCCCGGTGTGGGTCAGGTCGTCGATGCCGGCCGAAGCTGACGTCATCACGGCCTCGGTGCGCAGCGGGTTGATCTCCGAGACGGCGCCGACGAACGTGGTCTTGCCCACGCCGAAGCCGCCAGCCACCACGATCTTCGCGGACGTGGTGGAGCGGGAAGGCCCTCCGCTAGAGCTTGCGAAGTCCACTGAGCACCCTTTCGAGCAAAGTCACGTCTGGCTGGCCGCCGGCGCTCTCGTCGCCGCCGGGCTGATGGATGGCGACCAGGCCCGCCTCCGCCAAGTCGGCGACGAGGATCCTGGCCACGCCGAGAGGGATTGTCAGGAGGGCCGAGATCTCGGCTACCGACTTGATCTCACGGCAGAGGTTGCAGATCCGCTGATGCTCGGGCAGTTGGCCCTGCATCTGGTGCGGCTGCGCGGTGGTGTGCACCAGCGCCTCGATGGCGAGCTGGTAGCGCGGGCGAGTCCGGCCGCCGGTCATGGCGTACGGACGCACCAGCGGATTGTGGGACGCCCCGGCGGGCGCGGGCTCAGGGGTGCGTCGCTGCGGCTGCACGGGCTGGATGCGCGGCGCCGGCGGCTGGTCGTACGGCGACGGCCCGGGACCCTGCGGGTTCTGGGGCGCGTACGGCTGCTGACGTCCATGGCTCGGGGAGGAGGGGAAGTTGTAACGGTTGGGGTTCTGGGAACCGTCGTTCTGACCCTGGCCAGGGCCGTACGACCAGTTGCCCGAAGGTGAACCGCCTGGGGGTGTTGCCACTTTCTCTCCTCCTCCGACTGTGCCGGGCACCCATCACTGTGGAGCCGCGTCCCGAAACCTTATGGCCTAAGGGCGCCAAAACGCACCGTCTGTCTGTCAGTTGAGAAGGCTCCCCTGGAGCTCCGCACGCAGATCGGGCGTCAGGACCGTTCCGGCACGGTCCACCAGGAGGGCCATCTCGTAGCCGATGAGGCCGATGTCCGCTTCCGGATGTGCGAGAACCGCGAGCGACGAACCGTCGGAGATGGACATGAGGAAGAGGAATCCCCGCTCCATCTCCACAACCGTCTGGTTCACGCTGCCGCCCTCGAAGATACGGGAGGCGCCTGCCGTCAGTGACGTCAGACCGGAGGCGACGGCCGCGAGCTGGTCGGCACGGTCGCGCGGAAAGCCTTCGGACATCGCCAGAAGGAGTCCGTCGGCGGAGACCACCACCGTGTGGGACACACCCGGGGTGTTGTCCACGAAGTTGGTGATCAACCAGTTCAGGTTCTGCGCCGCCTGGCTCATCGGGCTCACACTAACGCTCCTGGTTGTAGGTGCTGTCAGGACCACTGTGCTGATTCCTAGTGGCCTGGCCGTTCGTTTCACTGCCTGCGTTACGTCCTCGCTGGACCCCGCGGCGCAGGTTGCTCAACCTGCCCCGGACGTCCTCGGGAGCACGGGAGACCTGGGGGCCTCCCTGGGGGGTGGCTTCGGCGGCGCCCTCGACCAGGTTGGCCTTGGGCACCCGCCTCGGCAGGCCGGAGGAGGTGACCCCGCCCGCCTTGGGCCCCTTCCGGAGCTGCGAGGCCTGCTGCCAGCGCTCGTCGTTGGCCGAGCGCCAGCTGCCGTTGCCGTTGCCGCTGCCGTCCGGGGCGGGAGCCGACGGCTCCTGGTCCGCGTGCGGCGCGCCGCCCGAGCCGTTGGCACCGCTCGCGGTGGATCCGCGGCGGGGGAGCCCGGCATCGGTCAGCTCGTGGGCGACGGAGGAGGTCGGTCCCGGACGGTCGAAGCCTACGCGGTCCTGCTCACTCACGTCAGCGGCCTGCGCAGATTCCGCTTGCGGAGCGTACTGGTCCGGGTATCCGTTGCGGTAGCCGTCGGACTGCGGCCAGTCGTCCTGGTAGGGCCGCTCGTCGAGGCCGGGGAACGATTCCGGCGCGACGGCAGGGGCGGCGGCGGGCTCCTCGAGGACGGGTTCCGCATACGACGGTTCCGGGTAGCCGCCGTTGGCGGGGAAGGCGTCGTTCTGCGGCAGCCCGCCGTTCGGCGCGTAGTACGGCTCGTCGTACGCCGGCCGCTGCTGCTGGTCCTCGTACGAGCGCTGCTGCTCCTCGTACGCCGGCTGCTGACGGTCGTAGCCGGCCGGCTGCTGCTCCGGGAAACCGCCCTGGCCGTTGTCGTAGCCGGACGGGGCGTCGAAGGCGTCCCCGTACGACGGGCTGTCGAGGTCCTGCGTGCCGGGCTGGCCCTGCGACTGCGACTCCAGGGCCGCGCGGCGCTCCTCACGCAGCAGGGAGCGGCCCACCGGGTCCAGCTCCCGGATGTCGTCCGGGATCTCGGAGTAACGGCTGTCGTCGAAGCCCAGCTCCGCGGCCGTCCGCATCGGCAGGCCGTTGGTGAAGTTCTCGCCGCCGAAGTTCTGCTCCGGGATGATCTGCGAGACCGTGAACTCGTCGCGGTGGGCCTGCTGCTCGCCGCCGCTGCCGCCGTGGGTGATCGCGTCGGGGAGCATGACCAGCGAGGTCGTGCCGGCCTGCTCGCCGGAGGGGCGCAGCTGGACGCGGATGCCGTGCCGGTCGGACAGCCGGCCGACCACGAACAGGCCCATGCGCTGGGAGATCGCCGCGTCCACGGTCGGCGGGTTGGCCAGCTTGTGGTTGATGTCCGCGAAGTCCTCGGCGGTCAGGCCGATGCCCTTGTCGTGGATCTCGATCATGATGCGGCCGTCGGGCAGCCGGGTCGCGGTGACGCGGACCTTGGTCTGCGGCGAGGAGAAGGTGGTGGCGTTCTCCAGCAGCTCGGCCAGCAGGTGCACGAGGTCGGTGACCGCGCGGCCGTGGATCTCGGCCTCCGGGACGCCGGACAGCTCGACGCGCTCGTACTGCTCCACCTCGGAGGAGGCGGCGCGCAGCACGTCGACCAGCGGGACCGGCTGGTCCCAGCGGCGGCCGGGCTCCTCGCCGGCGAGGACGAGGAGGTTCTCGCCGTTGCGGCGCATACGGGTGGCCAGGTGGTCCAGCCTGAAGAGGTTCTCCAGCTGGTCCGGGTCGGCCTCGTTGTTCTCCAGGTCGGTGATCAGGGTCAGCTGGCCCTCGATCAGCGACTGGTTGCGGCGCGAGAGGTTGGTGAAGATCGCGTTGATGTTGCCCCGCAGCATGGCCTGCTCGGCGGCGAGCCGGACGGCCTCGCGGTGCACCTGGTCGAAGGCGCGGGCGACCTCGCCGATCTCGTCCCGGGTGGTGATCGGGATGGGCTGCACCCGGGTGTCGACGCGGCCGGGGTCGGTGCGCGAGAGCTGGTCGACCAGCATCGGCAGCCGCTGCTCGGCGATGCCGAAGGCGGCGTTGCGCAGCTGGCGCATCGCGCGGCTCATCTGGCGGGCCACCATGCCGGCCAGGATGAACGCGGCGAGCAGGGCGACCACGACCGCGGCACCGGTGATCAGCGCGTCGCGCTTGGCGCTGTCGGAGATGTCGGAGGCCTCGCTCACCGCGGTGTCGGCCAGCTGCGTCTCGATGGTGTTGTACGCGTTGAACTTGAGCGTGGTGACCGCCCACCAGTTCTCCGCGGTGATGCCCTGCTGAGCCAGGGCGGCCCGCTCACTCGTGTCCGTGGAGGACAGCGAGGCGAGCTGGGTGACCATCGTGGTGGGGTTGGTGGGCGGCGGGACGTAGTCCGGGTTCTTGGCCTTGGCCTCCGCGGCCATCTTCGCGCCGTCGGCCTTGACCTGCGTCTCGGCCGCCGTCAGCTTGGCGATGTCCTCCTCGGTGCCGCCGCTCTGGTACTCCTGGATGGCGATGCCCTCCAGGTACGCGTACGACGAGAGGGCGACGCGCTGCCTGGCCAGGTCCGCGTCGTCGGGGCCGGGCTTGATCAGCAGGTGCATGCCGATGGAGCGCTCCAGTGAGAGCGCGCCCTTGGTCAGCGAGATGGCGTAGACCGTACGCCCGTAGCTGGTGATGTTGCCGGTGCCCAGGCCGAGCTCGTTGGCGAACTCCAGCAGCCTGTGCTCGGTCGCGACGTAGCCCTCTTCCGTCTCCACGCCGGAGAGCTGCTCGGTGTAGGCGGCCTTGCGGAGCTTGGCCAGATCCGGCTCCACCTCGCGGAAGCGCTCCAGGCGCCGCACCAGGTTGGGCCGGTCCGGCATGTTCTGGACGGCCTCGTCGAAGGCGTCGGCCGCCTTGTCCGTGTTCGCGCGGGCGGCCACGACCGTCTTGTCCTTCTCGCCCTTGCCCTGGAGCAGGGGCGCGGCGGTCACGTCGCGCTCGACGAGCAGCTGGTTGCCGTAGGCCAGCGCGGCCCGCACCAGACGCGCGGTGTTCTCCGCGTCCTCGGCCTCCTGCCAGGTGTCGATCGAGCTCTTCACCTGGAAGCCGCCCATGACGAGACCGACCATCACGGGTATGAGCAGGATCGCGTTCAGCCGGGTCGGCACCCGCCAGTTGCGCGGGGAGAACCGGCCGCCGCTGGAAGCCGGAACAGCCGTTGGTTCCGATCCGGGCACGGGGTGGGGCGCCGCTCCGCGCGGCGGCGGGGTGAAGTTGCCCCGGGCCGACGGCTCGGGACTGTTCTTGCTTCGCCTCACTCGACCAACAACCTTCCGGCGGTCGGCACCAACGTTGTGCCGCAGTGTCTCAGAGCCCAGTTCGCCATCGACTGATGAGTACGTCGTTGACTATTGGGCAGTTCAGGCATTCCAGCACGGCGGCCTGCGCTCCTCCAAACAGTGGGGCGCAGGGATCGCAGTGATGTAAGCCCCAGATAAAACGGTCATACAGAGCGAGCCCCGCCAAATGACGGGGCCGGCGTGCGCGCAGCGAGAGCAGACGACCGCGACGCGTGGCGATACCACCCTATTCCTCTGCCGAAACGTTATGAACACCGGAGCCGACCGTGTCAAACGACACAGTCGGCTCCGCCACATCTACGACAACTGCCGTATGCCGCTGAGAATTTGGGTGCTATCTCAGACGTGCCATCAAAGCGTGCTCCACCAGTGTGATCAGCGCGCCCTTGGCATCGGAGCGGTGCCGCGCGTCGGTGGTGATGATCGGGGTGTCGGGGCCGATCTGCAGCGCCTCGCGGACCTCCTCCGGAGCGTACGGCTGGTGCCCGTCGAAGCCGTTGAGCGCGACGACGAACGGCAGGCCGCTGTTCTCGAAGTAGTCGACCGCGGGGAAGCAGTCGGCGAGCCGGCGGGTGTCCACCAGTACCACCGCGCCGATCGCGCCGCGCACCAGGTCGTCCCACATGAACCAGAAGCGGTCCTGGCCCGGCGTACCGAAGAGGTACAGGATCAGGTCCTGGTCGAGCGTGATGCGGCCGAAGTCCATGGCGACCGTGGTGGTCGTCTTGTCCCCGGTGTGGGTCAGGTCGTCGATGCCCGCGCTGGCGGACGTCATGACGGCCTCGGTGCGCAGCGGGTTGATCTCGGAGACGGCGCCGACGAACGTGGTCTTGCCCACGCCGAAGCCACCCGCCACCACGATCTTCGCGGAGGTGGTCGTCCTGCCTCCGTCAGAGCTTGCGAAGTCCACTGAGCACCCTTTCGAGCAGTGTCACGTCCGGAGCGCCGGTGCTCTCGTCGCCGCCCGGCTGGTGAATGGCGACAAGTCCGGCCTCCGCGAGGTCCGCGACGAGGATCCGGGCCACGCCCAGGGGCATGGCCAGCAGCGCCGAGACCTCGGCGACCGACTTCACCTCTCGGCAGAGGTGGCAGATCCGCTGGTGCTCAGGGAGCAGTCCCATGAGCGCCGCCGGGTCGGCCGTGGTGCTGATCAGGGCCTCGATGGCGAGCTGGTAGCGCGGCCGGGTCCGGCCGCCGGTCATCGCGTACGGACGTACCAGCGGCTGGTCGCCCTCATCCTCGTACGGCTCCGCGTACGGATCATGAGAGGCGGTGGGCGGGGTCATGAATCCTCCGGGCGGGGACAGCAAGTCGGTCAGTCAAGCCGTCGGGGTGGGGCCGGTGGGGGGATTGTGGCGGCCGGACGGTGATTTGGTGAGACGGGTGGATCCGTACCGGTCAGTGGAGCAGACTTCCCTGGAGTTCGGCGCGCAGGTCGGGCGTGAGCACCGCGCCCGCGCGATCGACCAGGAGTGCCATCTCGTAGCCGACCAGACCGATGTCGCAGTCGGGGTGCGCGAGCACGGCCAGGGACGAGCCGTCCGAGACGGACATCAGGAACAGGAATCCCCGTTCCATCTCGACGACCGTCTGTGCCACGTCGCCGCCCTCGAAGATCCGGGAGGCGCCGGCCGTCAGCGACGTCAGGCCCGACGCGACGGCCGCCAGCTGGTCGGCACGGTCACGCGGGAAACCCTCGGACATCGCCAGCAGAAGGCCGTCGGCGGACACGACGACGGTGTGGGACACCCCAGGGGTGTTGTCCACGAAGTTGGTGATCAACCAGTTCAGGTTCTGTGCCGCCTGGCTCATCGGGCTCAACTAACGCTCCTGCTGGTGAGTGGGGCTCGGGAAGCTTCCGGTCTGGCCGTTGCCGGCCTGTCGACCTTGGGCGATGCCCCGACGGAGATTGGTCAGCCGGCCGCGTACGTCGTCAGGCGCACGCGAGACCTGCGG
This sequence comes from Streptomyces sp. NPDC003011, assembly GCF_053591515.1. NCBI lineage: Bacteria > Bacillati > Actinomycetota > Actinomycetes > Kitasatosporales > Streptomycetaceae > Streptomyces > Streptomyces sp. NPDC003011. The sequence goes on along the minus strand of NZ_JBSFTY010000087.1, from coordinate 26,837 downwards.
ACCGGCTTGGTGCTGTTGCTGTTGAGCCGTGCCCGGGACGAGGTTCGCCCTGGGCACCCGGCGCGGAAGGCCGGAGGTGGTGACGCCGCCCGCGGCCGGCTGCCGTACGCGCTCTGCCTGCCGGACGAGTTCGTCGTTCGGCGAGCTGCGCCAGGAGCTGGCGACGGGACGTTGGGGGGCGGCGGGAGCCTGCGGCTGCTGCTGCGGGGCCGCCGGGGCGGGAGCCGAGCCGTTGGCCGGCTGCCCGCTGTGCTGTCCGTTCTGCTGTCCGTGGAACCAGTTGGTCTCGAGCGTGTCGTACAGCGGCGTACGGCCGTCGCCGGGACCGGCGGGCGGCAGTTCCCACCCGTCACCCGGCCGCCGGTTGTCCGGCTCCGGGCGGGCGGGCCGCTGCTGCGGACGCTGCGGGACCGGCGGGCGCGGGGCACCGAAGTCGGCGCCCCGTCCGCCGTTGCCCTGCGGGCGCTCGAACTGGCCCGTGGACGAGGGGATGTCGGCGGGGTTGTGACTGCCCGGCAGTGCGTGCTGGCCCGTGGACCCGCCGTCGTAGCCGGGCTGCGCGAACTGGCCGGTGGAGCCGTTGTCGTACGCCTGCGGGGACGCGAACTGGCCCGTGTGCGACGGAGCCGACGGGTTGTTCTGCCCGGCCGGGGCACCGAAGACGTCCGGGCGCACGAACGGGTTGTCCGTGCCCTGGCCGGTGCGGTCGTCCTGCCCGCCGCCGCTGGTACCCGGGCGGGCGAACTGCCCGGTGTGCTGCGGGACTCCGGGCGCCGGGGCGTCGAAGTCCGGGCGGCCGAAGCCGGACGGGGACCCGGCACCCTGACGGCCGTCCGGCCGCGGGATCGCCGGCATCTCCGCCGTCGCGCCCGGGCCCTGCCGATCGTCGATCCGCGGCATCCGGGAGGTCTGCGCCGGGTCCTGCTCGTCGTGGCCGCGCGGGGCGTCCAGCGAGGCCCGCCCCACCGGCGGCTGCGCGTTCTCGTCGCTCCAGCTGGGCGTGCGGGGCTGCTGGTCGCCCCCGGGCAGCTCGGCCCGCGGACCACCGCGCCCCGGCAGCTGCGGCCGACGGCGCCGGCCCTGCTGCTCGGAACCCGGGCCGGCGGGCGCCGGCTTCGGGGGTACGGCACCCCGGGCGCCGCCGAAGCTGTCCGGACCGCCGCCGAACGCGTCCTGGCCCTGCGGCCCACCGGTGCCCGCGGCCTGCAGGCCCTGCGGCGCACCCGGTGCCTGACCGCCGAAGCCGGCGCCCGCACCGGCCGGAGCCGGCCGGCCCTGCTGGGGCGCACCCGGACCCTGCGGTCCGCGCGCTCCGCCCGGCGCACCCGGACGACCGCCCGCGTCCCGACCGGGCAGCGCGGCCCGCGGTCCCTGACCGGCACCGAGCAGGCCGCCCGTGGGGGCACCGGCGCCCAGAGCGCCACCGCCCGCACCGGGACCGCCGCCGAGGACACCGCCACCCGGCTGACCGCCGCGACGGGCCGCGGCCACACCGGCCGCGGACTGCGCGGCGGCCATGCCGTTGGCACCGCCCGCGCCCTGGCCCTGCTTCGGCTGGGGCTTCTTGCCGCCCTGGGCGACATCGACGGGCAGCATGACCAGCGCGGTCGTACCACCGGAGTCGGACGGGCGCAGCTGGATGCGGATGCCGTGCCGCTGCGACAGCCGGCCGACCACGAACAGACCCATGCGGCGGGAGACGGAGACGTCCACGGTGGGCGGCGCGGCGAGCCGCTCGTTGATCGCGGCGAGGTCCTCGGGGGAGAGGCCGATGCCGGTGTCGTGGATCTCGATCAGCACCCGGCCGTCGGGCAGCGCGTGACCGGTGACCTTGACCTTGGTCTGCGGGGAGGAGAACGAGGTGGCGTTCTCCAGCAGCTCGGCGAGCAGGTGCACGAGGTCGTTGACGACCCGGCCGGCGACCTCGGTGGTCGGGACCGAGGAGAGCTCGATGCGCTCGTACTGCTCCACCTCGGAGGCGGCGGCACGGAGCACGTCGACCAGCGGCACCGGACGGGTCCAGCGGCGGCCGGGCTCCTCGCCGGCGAGGACGAGGAGGTTCTCGCCGTTACGGCGCATGCGGGTCGCGAGGTGGTCGAGCTTGAACAGCGAGGACAGCTGGTCCGGGTCGGCCTCGCGGGACTCCAGTTCGGAGATCAGCGACAGCTGACGCTGGATGAGGCCCTGGGAGCGGCGCGAGAGGTTGGTGAACATCGCGTTGACGTTGCCCCGCAGCAGGGCCTGCTCGGCGGCCAGGCGGACCGCCTCGCGGTGCACGTCGTCGAAGGCCGCGGCCACCTGGCCGATCTCGTCCCGGGAGTGCACACCGACCGACTCGACGGAGGTGTCGACGTCCTGCGGGTCGGACTCGGACAGCTGCTTGACCAGCTCGGGCAGCCGGTCCTGGGCGACCTTGGTGGCGGTCTCCTGGAGGCGGCGCAGCGAGCGGATCATGGACCGGGCCACGACGAAGGCGCCGACCAGCGAGACGCCGAGCACGAGCAGGATCAGCACACCGGAGATGATCGCCTCGCGCTCCGACTCGTTGCGCAGCTCGCGGGCCTTCTGCTCCATGTCCTCGAGCAGCGTGTGCTCGATGTTGCCCATCTGCTCGATCTTGATCGAGCTGTCGTCGACCCAGTCCTTGTAGGAGCGCTTGTCCAGTCCGGCCAGGCCGTCCACCCGGCCGAGGGCGCGGCCGGCCCAGGTGTCGGTCGCCTGGATGTTGGGGTTGCCCTCTTCGACCGGCTTGAGGAGCTCGGGGGCGTCGTCCCGGCCGTAGATGCTGCTGAAGCTCTCGAGTTCGGAGTTCTCGCTCTCCAGGGCGCCCTCGGCGTACAGCCGGTCGTTCTCGGAGAGGTCACCGAACGTCTTGTCGTCGCTGGGCAGTGCCGCCGCGAGGATCGCGCGCTGGATGGACGCGTACTCCTTGGCGGACGAGAAGGCCGACAGGGCGCGCGTGCGCTGGATCATCTCGGGGTTGCTGGTGGCCTCCGCCATGTCCTGCGAGAGGTCCAGCAGGTGGGTGATGAGGCGGTGGTAGCCCTCGACCGTCTGGGAGGCGTTGGCCTTGGTCCGGTAGGCCGAGGTGCGGATCTTCGAGAGGCCGCTCAGGTCGCGGACGAGGCCGACCAGGCTCTCGCGCACCCCCTGGAGGTTGGAGGCGTCGATGTCCTCCGCGGCGTTCTTGAAGGTCTCCACGGCCCGGTCGGTCTTGGTCCGGTAGCCCCTGACCGTGTAGTCGGTCGCCACGGCGCCGTGCGCCAGCGGACCGGCCGACTGGTCGCGCTCCTCCTGGAGCGCGGCGGCGAGTTCGGTCGCCTGCTTGGTCATCTCGGTCAGCAGCCGCATGTTGTCGAGCTGCTGGATGTCGTCCATCGAGTCGTTGATGCGCAGCGCGCCCAGCGAGGTGGCCGCGACCACCGGCAGCGTCAGCAGTGCCACCAGACGCGTGGAGATGCGCCAGTTGCGCAGGGCTATGCGCGGACCGGGGCCGGTCGCGCTCTTCGGTGCCTTCACCGGTGGTGTGGTCGGAGCGGACGAGCTCGACGACGTGGACGCGCCGGGGCGCCCGGAGCGCTCACCGCCGTCGCCGGACGCGGCCGGGCCCGGGTTCTGGGCGTGCTGGGGCGAGGAGCTGCCGGCCATCGGGCCAGTCCCGCCATGCGGCTCCGGCTCCGCCGAAGCACTGCCATCCCTCTTGAAACGTCCCTGCACTAGCGTCGCAACCTCTGGACCAGGCGCCCCTCCGCGCGAACGGAAGGACGGTGTCGGCGTCGTAGGGGGCGTCCTGAATACGCTCCCTGGTGGTCGTGAGTGACCGGCGCTGGCTCCCCCATGTCTCACCGCCACTCGGCGCTTCTCTGCGCCCCCTGTGCGCCGGCTCGATCCTGCGGCGGTCCGTGGAATTCCAGCACAGTGCCGGATCTCCAACAAGGCCCGTAGGCCAGGCCGTGACCTCTGTGACAGCACGTGAGTGCGACGTCACCAGGTGTACCGCATGATCTCCCGCATAAGGGACGTATGTCCGCGAGTCCCTCGGGGGTGGGAGGTGTCCCAGTCGCCATGATCAGGAGCGGAATAAGCGCTTCAGGGAGTCAATGTCCGTTTCGTTGAGGTGACGGACGAGTCCGCTTTGACCTTTTTGCCCGTAGCTCAGTGAGCAAACTCACATGGTGATCGTGGGGTGTTCGCGGCTTCGGCGGGGAATCGCATGTTTAGCCTGACGCTTTACAGAGAAGGCAAATCCGACAACCCGCGTCGGCGGCAGGGCCTTTCGGCCCGCCCGGCGCCCGCAAGGACAGGGTCTCGTAAGAACCGTGAAGACGACGATGATGTTCCACAAGATCGCCAACCCGCGGCGCACGACGCTGGCGCACCTGGAGGACGCCGACGACCTGCAGACCTCGGAGCAGCCGGAGCACTCCGTCGACCTCCCCGCGCAGACCGCGAACCCCAAGCGTACGGTCCTGATGGAGGTCCCCGTCACCGCCCGGGCCGCGGCCGGGGAGTAGCCGCAGGCCGTCCACGAGTGCCGGCGCTGGCCGGCACTCGTCTGTTCCCGGCGCTCCACCGTTTACGCGTCCGCCAGTATCTCCCTGGCCGCGCGCACCTTTTCCCGGTGCATTTCGTCGAGCTTTCGCAGCGGCTCCGGATCCTTCGCGATCATGTCCTTCTGAATCGCCGCCTCGGCGTCGAACCAGGTGTCCAGCAGGCCGGTGTTCTGCTTGCACGACACATCGGCCACCGCTGTTTCCTTCTCCTCGGCCGAGACTTTCCCCTCGCGGAAGGCCGGCGTCTCCAGCGCGTCCATCGGAGAGGCGTAGTCGTACCCCTTCCGCCGCATGCAGGAGGACCACTTCCCGAAGACGGCCCGCACGGCCGGGTCCTTCAGGGAGTCCTCGTAGCTCGCCGTCGCGATACGGCTCGCCGTCCGGCTGCCCGCCGGGTATTCGTACGGCTTGCGGAAGTCGAGGATCGCTTTCCCCAGACAGCCCTCGGCCGGTATTTCCCTGCCCCGGAATGTGAGCTTCGCGTCCTGCTGCCCGCTGTCCCCGAGGGACCGCTTCCCGTAGAGCACCGTGGTCTCGTCCTTCGAGAGTTGTGGCTGCGGCGCGGCCGGCTCCGGCGGCAGCCGGTAGCCGTACCGGCCCGCCGTGGCCAGGTCCGACAGCCCGTACCGGCGATCCGGCCCGGCGGCCGGGGCGGGGGTCTTCGCGGGCGTGTAGGAAAGCCCGAAGTCCTTCATGCAGTCACGGGTCAGGACCCGCTCCGCCGACTGGATCACCTCGTAGTCGGCGTCGCTGTAGCTGTACGCGGCGATGGGCAACCGGAACGTGTAGCCCTTCTTCGCGGGTGCCGACGGGCTCGCGCTCGGTTCCGGCGCGCCGGCGGAGGGCGTGGCGGAGCTCGGGGCCGACGACGGTGTCTGCGCGGAGCAGCCGGCCAGCAGCGCGAGGGAGAGTACGGGGATCGCCAAACGTCTCATGAGTCCAGATGTCCGTGGGAGGGGTGCTGCTCTCGGGCGCCGGTACGACGTCGGCACATACGGAACCCCGCACAGGCCCGACTGCCCTGCGCGGGGTCGTGTGCGGCCCTGCCGCGGCTGACGCGTCAGTCCCACTTGTAGCAGTGGGAACCGCCGCGGTCGAAGTCGAACGAGGCGTTGTCGTTGTACGTCCTGGCGAGCCTGCCGGTCTCGGACAGCGGCGCGAACGTGTCGCAGGCGCCTGCGTAGTTGCTGTTGAAGAACACCGTGGCGACGCTGTCGATGCTCGCGTTCCAGAACGAGGCCGCGTTGTTCTTCACGGCCTGTCCCTGACCGGTCCCGGACGACAGGAACGTGTACCCCGAGAGGTTGGCCACGCCGTCCCGGGTGAAAGCGGTGTGCGACCCCGAGGTGTCGCTGTTGTAGTAGAAGACGGCACAGTCCCGCTCGGAGTCCGCGCAGGTGACTCGGGCCTCCGCGTGCGCCGTCGGGGCCATGCCCAGTACCGCCACGGCCGCGGTGGGAAGGCCCACTGCCATGGACAGGGCCTTGCGCGATGCCTTCATGAGATCCCCTGGTTCGTGAACCCGACGCGTCCCCTTCGGAAAGATCACCCTAGGGCGGTGATGAGATCACGACAAGCGGTTTCCGGTCGCTGCGCGGCCGGTCGGCGGCGCAGGACGGCGGCAGCCGGCAGCGGGCCCGCGGAGCCGGCTCTCCCGACCCGCCGACCGATGATCACGCGCTCCGACCGGTTAGCCTGGAGCGTCCAGCGTCGGCTCGCGGGCACGCCGGCCGGCCGACACGCACACCAGTCTCAGTGAGGGGCGCAAGGATCCCGTGCGCATCGCCAGATTCTCCATCGACGGGAACGTCGCCTTCGGCGCGGTCGAGGGCGACAGGCCGGACGAACTCGTCCTCGACATCATCAAGGGCATCCCGTTCGCGGACTTCGAGCTCTCCGGCACGAAGGTCCCGCTGAGCAAGGTCAGGCTGCTGCCGCCGGTGCTCCCGAACAAGGTCGTGGCCTTCGGCCGCAACTACGCGGAACACGCGAGGGAACTCGGCAACGAGGTGCCCGACGCCCCGTTCGCCTTCTTCAAGCCCTCCACCTCGGTGATCGGCCACGGCGACGCGATCCAGTACCCCTCCTTCTCCGAGGACCTCCACCACGAGGCCGAACTGGCCGTCGTCATCGGCCGGATGTGCCGCGAGGTCCCGCGCGAGCGCGTCAAGGACGTCATCCTCGGCTACACCTGCGCCAACGACGTCACCGCCCGCGACGTGCAGAAGCGCGAGAAGCAGTGGGCCCGGGCCAAGGGCTTCGACAGCTCCTGCCCGCTGGGCCCCTGGGTGGAGACGGACCTCGACCCGTCCGACCTGACCATCCAGCTCACGGTCAACGGCGGGCAGCGCCAGCTCGGCCGGACCAGCGAGATGATCCACTCCATCGAGGACCTGATCGTCAACATCACCGAGGCCATGACGCTGCTCCCCGGCGACGTCATCCTCACGGGCACCCCGGCAGGCGTCGGACCGCTCACCGTCGGCGACGAGGTCGCCGTCACCATCGAAGGCATCGGCACTCTCACCAACAAGGTTGTCAAGCGTGGCTAGCGCACCCGGCTCCCCCGTTCGCGTCCGTTTCTGTCCCTCGCCCACCGGTAACCCGCACGTGGGCCTGGTCCGCACCGCCCTGTTCAACTGGGCGTTCGCCCGGCACCACCAGGGCACGCTGGTCTTCCGCATCGAGGACACCGACGCGGCCCGCGACTCCGAGGAGTCCTACGAGCAGCTGCTCGCCTCGATGCGCTGGCTCGGCTTCGACTGGGACGAGGGCCCCGAGGTCGGCGGCCCGCACGCGCCCTACCGCCAGTCGCAGCGCATGGACCTCTACCAGGACGTCGCCGCCAAGCTCCTGGACGCCGGCCACGCCTACCACTGCTACTGCTCCCAGGAGGAGCTGGACACCCGCCGCGAGGCCGCCCGCGCCGCCGGCAAGCCGTCCGGCTACGACGGCCACTGCCGCGACCTGAGCGCCGGGCAGACCGAGGAGTACCAGGCCCAGGGCCGCACCCCGATCGTCCGTTTCCGGATGCCCGACGAGCCGGTCACCTTCACGGACCTGGTCCGCGGCGAGATCACGTACCTCCCGGAGAACGTGCCGGACTACGGGATCGTACGAGCCAACGGCGCCCCGCTGTACACGCTGGTGAACCCGGTCGACGACGCCCTGATGGAGATCACCCACGTCCTGCGCGGCGAGGACCTGCTGTCCTCGACGCCCCGCCAGATCGCCCTGTACAAGGCGCTGGCGGAGCTGGGCGTCGCTCAGGGGATCCCGCGGTTCGGCCACCTGCCGTACGTGATGGGCGAGGGCAACAAGAAGCTGTCGAAGCGGGACCCGCAGTCGTCGCTGAACCTCTACCGCGAGCGCGGCTTCCTCCCCGAGGGCCTGCTCAACTACCTCTCCCTCCTCGGCTGGTCGCTCTCCGCCGACCAGGACATCTTCACGATGGACGAGATGGTCGCGGCCTTCGACATCGCGGACGTGAACCCCAACCCGGCGCGCTTCGACCTGAAGAAGTGCGAGGCGATCAACGCCGACCACATCCGGCTGCTCGACGTGAAGGACTTCACGGAGCGCTGCGCCCCGTGGCTGCGGGCCCCGTTCGCCCCGTGGGCCCCGGAGGACTTCGACGAGACGAAGTGGCAGGCCATCGCCCCGCACGCCCAGACCCGTCTGAAGGTCCTGTCGGAGATCACCGACAACGTCGACTTCCTGTTCCTCCCCGAGCCGGTCTTCGACGAGCCGAGCTGGACGAAGGCGATGAAGGAGGGCAGCGACGCTCTCCTGCGCACCGCCCGCGAGAAGCTCCGGTCCGCGGACTGGACCTCCCCCGAGTCCCTGAAGGAGGCCGTCCTGGCCGCCGGCGAGGCCCACGGCCTCAAGCTCGGCAAGGCCCAGGCCCCGGTCCGCGTGGCCGTCACCGGCCGCACGGTCGGCCTGCCGCTCTTCGAGTCCCTGGAGATCCTCGGCAAGGACAGGACGCTGGCCCGGATCGACGCGGCGCTGGCCAGGCTGGCGGCGTAGCGCAGGCGCGGGTGAGGGGCGGCCACCGGACCACCGGGGGCCGCCCCTCCGGCGTCGGAGGGGCGGCCGCTCCGCGCCACGACGGCCCTGGGCGCGGCGGACCCGAAGCAGGGCCCGGTCGCTACGGCGGACACGCGAACCGGCCGGCGGTTACCGTCGGACCATGAGCATTCGGGCCGTGGTCTGGGACATCGACGACACCCTCTTCGACTACACCACCGCCGACCGCGCCGGCATGCGCGGACACCTCGCGGCCGAGGGCCTGCTCGACGGGTACGAGAGCGTCGAGCGGGCCCTCGCGCGATGGCGGGAGGTGACCGACGCGCAGTGGGCGCGGTTCGCGGCGGGGCAGGCGACCTTCGAGGGACAGCGCCGGGACCGCGTACGGGTCTTCCTGGACGACCAGGCGCTGACCGACGCCGAGGCCGACGCCTGGTTCCAGCGCTACATCACGCACTACGAAGCCGCCTGGGCCCTGTTCCCGGACGTGCTGCCGGTCCTGGACGCCCTCGCGGTCAGTCACCGGCACGCCGTGCTGTCGAACTCCAGCCTGCACGTCCAGGACCGCAAGCTGCGGCTGCTCGGCGTGCACGACCGGTTCGAGGCCATCCTGTGCGCCGCCGAGCTGGGCGTCTCCAAGCCGCAGGCCCGCGCCTTCCTGGCGGCCTGCGACGCCCTGGAACTGGCCCCGCACGAGGTGGCCTACGTGGGCGACCACCCGGAGATCGACGGGCGGGGCGCCGCCGACGCCGGGCTGCTGTCGGTCTGGATCGACCGAGGGGGCCTGTACGCGACCGTCGACCCGCCCACCGGGCCGCGCCGGATCGCCTCCCTCGCCGAACTCCCCGCGATCCTCGGCGCGGATACCCGTTTTGGAGCCCCGTCCACCTTCGGGTAATGTTCTTTCTGCGCCGCCGGGGAGCGGGCCGAAAGGTCCCGAGCCGGAGGCGCAAGCTAAACAAGATCCCCCTCAGGGATTGCGTTTCAGTGGCCTATGGTGTAATTGGCAGCACGACGGTTTCTGGTTCCGTTAGTCTAGGTTCGAGTCCTGGTAGGCCAGCTCGCAGAGCTCATCTGCAACCGCGGAGATCGACTCCGCAACGCCCCCGTTGTGTAGCGGCCTAGCACGCCGCCCTCTCAAGGCGGTAGCGCCGGTTCGAATCCGGTCGGGGGTACAGATCCTTCCCAGGGGGGCAGTCCGGGTCGCACCCGCTGACTCTCATGCAGGATCGCTAGGGCCCCCGTTGTGTAGCGGCCTAGCACGCCGCCCTCTCAAGGCGGTAGCGCCGGTTCGAATCCGGTCGGGGGTACAAACTGGTCTAAACCACATTGGTCTATGGTGTAATTGGCAGCACGGCTGATTCTGGTTCAGTTAGTCTTGGTTCGAGTCCAGGTAGACCAGCTCGGATCTGCGGAAACGCACGATCCTCGCCCCCGTTGTGTAGCGGCCTAGCACGCCGCCCTCTCAAGGCGGTAGCGCCGGTTCGAATCCGGTCGGGGGTACGCGAATCGATGGGCCTTCACTTCGGTGGGGGCCCATCGGCGTGTCCAGACCCCGGCTCATGACCCCGGCTCATGACCCCGGCTCATGACAGCGGCTCGTGACAGCGAGAAGGGCCTGCCGCGGCGTTGAGGCAGGCCCTTCCCGCTGATGTCCCCGGTGGGTCAGCCCGTGCGGCGCAGGGCCTCGGACAGACGCGCGGCGGCGTCGATGACGGCCTGGGCGTGCATACGGCCCGGGTGGCGCGACAGGCGCTCGATGGGGCCGGAGACGGAGACGGCGGCCACCACGCGGTTGGAGGGTCCGCGCACCGGAGCGGACACGGACGCGACGCCCGGCTCACGCTCACCGATGGACTGGGCCCAGCCCCGGCGTCGTACGCCCGACAGGGCCGTGGCCGTGAAGCGGGCGCCCTGGAGGCCGCGGTGCAGGCGCTCCGGCTCCTCCCAGGCCATCAGGATCTGCGCGGACGAGCCCGCCTTCATCGTGAGCGTCGAGCCGACCGGGACCGTGTCCCGCAGGCCGGACAGACGCTCGGCCGCGGCGACGCAGATGCGCATGTCGCCCTGGCGGCGGTAGAGCTGAGCGCTCTCGCCCGTGATGTCACGGAGGTGGGTGAGCACCGGGCCGGCCGTGGCGAGCAGGCGGTCCTCGCCCGCCGCTGCCGCCAGCTCCGCGAGCCGGGGGCCGAGAATGAAACGGCCCTGCATGTCGCGCGCCACCATGCGGTGGTGTTCCAGAGCCACGGCCAGCCGGTGGGCCGTGGGTCGTGCCAGCCCGGTCGCCGCGACCAGACCCGCGAGGGTGGCCGGACCGGACTCCAGGGCGCTCAGGACAAGGGCTGCCTTGTCCAGGACGCCGACGCCGCTACTGTTGTCCATGCAACGATACTCGCGTCTCACTCTGTGAAACGCAAGTTCAATTTTCCATGGAACACGCCACCCTGGAAGACACAGCGGCCCGCAGCACGAGGGGCCCGGCGGCGGATGCCCGGACACAGGGGCGCGGGCGTCGCCTCCTTCAAGATCTCTAGTTGGGCCGGCGCACCACTTGCCGGCCGGAGGGAAAGCGATGGGTAGGACACTCGCGGAGAAGGTCTGGGACGACCACGTCGTCCGGCGCGCCGAGGGCGAGCCCGACCTCCTCTTCATCGATCTGCACCTGCTGCACGAGGTGACCAGCCCGCAGGCCTTCGACGGTCTGCGCAAGAGCGGTCGCCAGGTGCGCCGGCTCGACCTGACCATCGCCACCGAGGACCACAACACCCCGACCCTCGACATCGACAAGCCCATCGCCGACCCGGTCTCCCGGATCCAGCTGGAGACGCTGCGCAAGAACTGCGCCGACTTCGGGGTCCGCCTGCACCCGCTGGGCGACGTCGAGCAGGGCGTCGTGCACGTCGTCGGCCCGCAGCTCGGTCTGACCCAGCCCGGCATGACGGTCGTCTGCGGCGACTCGCACACCTCCACGCACGGCGCCTTCGGCGGTCTGGCGTTCGGCATCGGCACCTCCCAGGTCGAGCACGTGCTGGCCACCCAGACGCTGCCCATGGCCCGCCCGAAGACCATGGCCATCACCATCGACGGCGACCTGCCCGACGGCGTCACCGCCAAGGACCTGATCCTGACGATCATCGCCAAGATCGGTACGGGCGGCGGCCAGGGCTACGTCCTGGAGTACCGCGGCTCCGCCATCGAGCAGCTCTCGATGGAGGCCCGGATGACCATCTGCAACATGTCGATCGAGGCCGGCGCCCGCGCGGGCATGATCGCCCCCGACGAGACCACCTTCGCGTACCTCAAGGGCCGCCCGCACGCCCCCAAGGGCGAGGACTGGGACGCGGCCGTCGCGTACTGGAAGACGCTGAAGACGGACGAGGACGCCGAGTTCGACGCCGAGGTCGTGATCGAGGCCGCCGAGCTGGCGCCGTTCGTCACCTGGGGCACCAACCCCGGCCAGGGTGCCCCGCTTTCGGCACACGTCCCCGACCCGGCTTCGTACGAAGACGCTTCGGAGCGCCTCGCCGCCGAAAAGGCCCTGGAATACATGGGCTTGGAGGCCGGGCAGCCGCTGCGCTCCATCAAGGTGGACACCGTCTTCGTAGGCTCGTGCACCAACGGCCGCATCGAGGACCTGCGCGCCGCCGCCGAGCTCGTGAAAGGCCGCAAAGTCGCCGACGGCGTACGGATGCTGGTTGTCCCCGGCTCCGCGCGGGTCGGTCTGCAGGCCGTCTCGGAGGGCCTGGACGTCGTCTTCAAGGACGCCGGCGCCGAATGGCGGCACGCGGGCTGCTCGATGTGTCTGGGCATGAATCCCGACCAGTTGGCCCCCGGTGAGCGCTCCGCGTCCACCTCCAACCGCAACTTCGAGGGCCGGCAGGGCAAGGGCGGGCGTACGCACCTGGTGTCGCCGCAGGTCGCGGCGGCCACTGCCGTCCTGGGCCACCTGGCCTCCCCGGCCGACCTGTCCGACGCCGAGACCCGTACGCCCGCTGGAGTCTGAGAGTCATGGAAGCATTCACCACGCACACCGGCCGGGCCGTCCCGCTGCGCCGCTCCAACGTCGACACCGACCAGATCATCCCTGCTCACTGGCTCAAGAAGGTGACCCGGGACGGGTTCGAGGACGGGCTGTTCGAGGCCTGGCGCAAGGACCCGTCCTTCATCCTCAACCAGCCCGAGCGCAAGGGTGCGACCGTCCTGGTCGCCGGCCCCGACTTCGGTACCGGTTCCTCCCGTGAGCACGCGGTCTGGGCGCTGCAGAACTTCGGCTTCAAGGCCGTCATCTCGTCCCGCTTCGCCGACATCTTCCGCGGCAACTCGCTCAAGAACGGCCTGCTCACGGTGGTGCTGGAGCAGAAGATCGTGGACACGCTGCAGGAGCTCACGGAGAAGGACGCGACGGCCGAGGTCACGGTGGACCTTGAGGCTCGTGAGGTGCGTGCCGAGGGCATCACCGCCCCCTTCGAGCTCGACGAGAATGCCCGTTGGCGGCTGCTGAACGGGCTGGACGACATCTCCATCACCCTCCAGAACGAGCCCGACATCGCCGCGTACGAGGCCAAGCGCCCGTCGTACAAGCCGAGGACGCTCCCGGTCTGACCGGAGCGCCGGTCCGGAGCAACTGAACAGGTCGAGTTTCGGCCACCGCGACACCCCCGCCGTACCCCCGATCAGCCCGATCGGGGGTACAGCTGTGTCTGCACCCGAACGGCCCTGCCGGTGTCCGGGACACCCCCCAACTTCCCACGTTACGGCGGTTGTTGTCGGGGTAGGCGTGCCCTGAAGCCGTGGCTCCCCGATACGCCCGGAAGGCCGTTTGAGGCGGCAGTTGCACCCTGAGCAGGCGACAACTCGCCCCAGATGGCACAATCTGTGCATGGAACACGACGGCCAACTCCAGCTCTATGCGGCAGTCGCGGACCAACTCAAGGAAGCGCACGCAAGAGTGCGCGCACTGCAAGTCCCGGAGGGCGTACGGATGGCGCTGACCCGGAAGCTGCTGGTCATTACGGCCGCGGCCAAGCACGATCTCGCCGATGCGGCAAGGCGTCTGGAGGGGTTCGTGGCGGACCTCGACGCGGGTCGAATCCCGGAAGAGGAACGCTGAACAAGTCCAGAACAGCCGAGTTCGTTGCGGCGCACGGGTGATAAGCCCGTTTCGTGTTTGATTTGCGGTATATATCTGCCTAACGTGCGAAAACGCTTGAACACTTTCGTTCTGGCAATGTCTCCGAAGGGGAAGACGTGAACAAGGCGCAGCTCGTAGAAGCGATTGCCGACAAGATGGGGGGCCGCCAGCAGGCCGCCGATGCTGTCGACGCGGTCCTGGACGCCATCGTCCGCGCGGTCGTAGCGGGTGACCGGGTCTCGGTCACCGGTTTCGGTTCGTTCGAGAAGGTCGACCGTCCGGCCCGTTACGCCCGCAACCCCCAGACGGGTGAGCGGGTTCGGGTCAAGAAGACCTCCGTTCCGCGCTTCCGCGCGGGCCAGGGTTTCAAGGACCTGGTGAGCGGCTCGAAGAAGCTCCCGAAGAACGATGTCGCCGTGAAGAAGGCGCCGAAGGGCAGCCTGTCCGGCCCGCCGCCCACCATCGCCAAGTCCGCGGCCAAGAAGGCCGCCACCAAGAAGGCGACGGGAGCGGCGAGGAAGACGACGACCGCGAAGAAGGCCACGCCGGCGGCGAAGAAGACGACCACGACCGCGACCGCGAAGAAGGCCACGGCCAAGAAGACGACGGCGACGCAGTCCGCCGCCAAGAAGACCACGGCGACGAAGTCCACCGCGAAGAAGACCACGGCCAAGAAGGCCCCGGCGCAGAAGGCGACGGCCAAGAAGGCCCCCGCCAAGAAGTCGACGTCTCGCACGACCACCGCCAAGAAGGCCACCGCCCGCAAGAGGTAAGGGCACAGGGGCACTCACGCGCCGGGCCGGACTCCGTACGGAGCCCGGCCCGCGGCGTGTCCGGAGGACATGCGGAGGAAGTGCGGAGGAAATGCGGGGCAAGCGCGGGGGACGTCAGGGGAGGGCCGGGGGATCCTGGACGGGTCCCGGGAACGGTCAGAAGGTCTGGAGCGTCACCAGCGTGATCCGGCGCGACTCGCCCTCGCCCTCCGTCTCGATGCGCACCCGCTGTCCGGGCCGCAGCAGCCTCAGCCCGCCCGCGTCGAACGCCGGCGCGTCGAAGGGCACCGGGGTGCCGTCGTCGAGCAGCACCTGTCCGCTGCGGCTGTCGGGGTCGTACGTGTACGCGGTGGCCTGCATGGCGGCAGCCTACTGCCCGGGGATCAGCAGGCGCGCGGCCTGAACCGCCGTGCGGGGACCCACTCCGAGGACCAGCGCGGCCCGCAGGTCTGCGCCGGTGTCCACGTCCTGGCGTACGGAATCCACCGCGTCCAGGGCGAGTTCCACGGCTCCGGAGGTGCGATGGCGGGCCCGGGAATCCGTGCCGAAGGCGGGACGCAATTCCTCGCCTTCCCGGGCAGCCAGCAGAGTGGTGCCGATCGCGGCGGCATCCGGGAGAAACGCGCGGGGGAATTCCGCGGCCGCGTCCAGAACCCGGGCCAATTCCAGCGGGCGAAGTGCCGGCAGATCCGCGTTCACGGCCGCCACGGCGCTTTCCGGACGCGATGCGCGGACGGCGTCCGCCGCGTGTGCCAGAGCCGCGTTCAGGCCGCCGCGCGGCTCGTCGGAGACGATGCGGGCGCCCAGCGCGCCCAGCTCCCGGCCGGCCAGTGCGTCGTTGGTGACGACCGCCACATCCCGCACCGCGGGGCAGGCCAGCGCGGCCGCCACGGTGTCCTGGGCGAAGGCGAGCGCCAGGCCCGGGCGCAACCCGTCGGCGGCGGTGTCCGAGAGCCTGCTCTTCGCCCGCGCCAGCGCCTTCACGGGTATGACCAAGGTCCACTGCACGAGCGTTCCGTCCCTCTCTTGTCGCGGCCATTGTTACTCAGCCGTCACCGGCCCATCCGGCGGGCTCGGGGGCGGGGCGTACGGTGTTCTCGACAGACCGGTGGCCTGAGGCGACACTTGTGCGGCCCTCAGGCCCTAGAGGAAGGTGTCCGCGTGCCCCGCCGCAGAATCGGCTTCTGGTACCGCTTCGCAGCGGTGCTCTGCAAACCGCCGCTGGTGGTTCTGATCAAGCGGGACTGGCGCGGAATGGAGCACATTCCGGCTGATGGTGGATTTATTACCGCCGTGAACCACAATTCGCACATCGATCCCTTCGCGTACGGACACTTTCAGTACAACACCGGCCGCGTTCCGCGATTCCTGGCGAAGAGCAGTCTTTTCAAGAAGGGATTCGTCGGCGCCGCGATGCGCGGTACCGGTCAGATCCCCGTCTACCGCGAGAGCACGGACGCGCTCAGCGCCTTCCGCGCCGCCATCGCCGCCGTCGAGCGCGGTGAGTGCGTCGCCTTCTACCCCGAGGGCACCCTCACCCGCGACCCGAAGGGCTGGCCCATGGTCGCCAAGACGGGCGCGGCCCGGGTCGCCCTGCAGACCAGGTGCCCGGTGATCCCGGTCGCCCAGTGGGGCGCCAACGAGGTGCTTCCGCCGTACGCCAAGAAGCCCGATTTCCTTCCGCGCAAGACCCACCACGTGCTCGCCGGGCCCCCGGTGGACCTGCGACGCTTCTACGACAAGGAGATGACCCCGGAGCTTCTGAAGGAGGCGACCGAGGTCATCATGGCCGCCGTCACCCGCCAGCTGGAGGAGATCCGCGGCGAGAGGGCGCCCGCCACGCCTTACGACCCGCGTGACGAGCGGCGCGAGCAGCGGCGCAGGACCCGGGCACAGACGCAGCGGAAGGTCGGACAGGAAGAGCGGAAGGTCGGACAGGAAGAGGGGCAGAGCACGTGAGCAAGCCGGTCAAGGCGGCGGTCTTCAGCGCCGGTTCATGGGGGACGGCGTTCGGCATGGTGCTGGCCGACGCGGGGTGCGAGGTCACCTTGTGGGCACGCCGGGAGGAGGTCGCCGAGGCGGTCAACTCCACCCGGACCAACCCCGACTACCTGCCCGGTGTCGAACTGCCGCAGAACCTGCGGGCCACCACGGACGCGGCCGAGGCCGCCGCCGGCGCGGACTTCACGGTCCTGTCCGTGCCCTCCCAGACGCTGCGCGCCAACCTCGCCGAGTGGACGCCGCTGCTCGCGCCGGACACGGTCCTCGTGTCGCTGATGAAGGGCGTCGAACTCGGTTCCGCCATGCGGATGAGCGAGGTCATCGAGGACGTCGCCAAGGTGGGCCCGAGCCGCATCGCCGTGGTCACCGGACCCAACCTCGCGAGGGAGATCGCCGCGCGGATGCCGGCCGCCGCCGTGGTCGCGTGCACCGACGAAGGCGTCGCCCAGCGGCTCCAGGCCGCCTGCCACACGCCGTACTTCCGCCCGTACACCAACACCGACGTGGTGGGCTGCGAACTCGGCGGCGCGGTGAAGAACGTGATCGGTCTGGCCGTCGGCATCGTGGACGGCATGGGACTCGGCGACAACGCCAAGGGTTCGCTCATCACCCGCGGCCTCGCGGAGACGACCCGCCTCGGCCTCGCGATGGGCGCCGACCCGCTGACCTTCTCCGGACTCGCCGGGCTCGGCGACCTGGTGGCGACCTGCTCCTCGCCGCTGTCCCGCAACCACACCTTCGGCACCAACCTCGGCAAGGGCATGACCCTCCAGGAGACCATCGCGGTCACCAGGCAGACCGCCGAGGGCGTCAAGTCCTGTGAGTCCGTACTGGATCTGGCCCGCCGGCACGGCGTCGACATGCCCATCACCGAGACGGTCGTCGGCATCGTGCACGAGGGCAAACCCCCGGTGGTCGCGCTCAAGGAACTGATGGCGCGCAGCGCGAAACCCGAACGACGCTGAGCGAGCCCGGGTGCGGCGCGGTGTCCAGGCGCATGACGGTCGGCGACCGTGCGTACGACGCTGAGCAACCGTCCGTGCGACGCTGAGCGACAGCGGGCGAGCGGACGCTGACTCGGCGGATACCAGCGGGTACTCTCAAGCCGATATGAGCACTGAGAACCTCCCCCAGAGCCCTGAGCAGCCGCCCCGCAAGCCGCGTGTGGCCGTCGTGTTCGGCGGGCGCAGCTCCGAACACGGGATCTCGACGGTCACCGCGGGCGCCGTCCTGCGGGCCATCGACCGGACGAAGTACGACGTCCTGCCGATCGGCATCACCCGGGAAGGCCGCTGGGTGCTCACCGCGGACGCCCCGGAACGCATGGCGATCACCGAACGCCGTACGCCCGACGTCGAGGAGCTCGCCGAGTCGAGCGAGGGCGGCGTGGTCCTCCCCGTCGACCCCGCGAACCGCGAAGTGGTCTACAGCGAGCCCGGATCGGTGCCCAAGGCGCTCGGCGACATCGACGTCGTCTTCCCGGTGCTGCACGGCCCCTACGGCGAGGACGGCACCCTGCAGGGCCTGCTGGAGCTCTCCGGCGTGCCGTACGTGGGTTCGGGCGTGCTCGCCTCGGCCGTCGGCCAGGACAAGGAGTACATGAAGCGGGTGTTCACCTCCTTCGGGCTCACGGTGGGCCCGTACGTGGTGATCCGGCCGCGTGAGTGGGAGCGTGACGAGCCGGCCGCCCGCAAGAAGATCGTCGACCTCGCCGGAGAGCACGGCTGGCCGCTGTTCGTGAAGCCCGCGCGCGCGGGTTCGTCGATCGGCATCACCAAGGTGGACGACCTCGCGGGGCTGGAGGAGGCCATCGCCGAGGCGCAGCGGCACGACCCGAAGATCCTGGTGGAGGCGGCGCTGCGCGGCCGCGAGATCGAGTGCGGGGTCCTGGAGTTCGAGGACGGCCCGCGCGCCTCGGTCCCCGCGGAGATCCCGCCGCCGGACGCGCACGCGTACTACGACTTCGAGGCCAAGTACATCGACTCGACGCCCGGCATCGTGCCCGCGCCGCTGACGCCCGAGGAGACGGCGGAGGTCCAGCGGCTCGCGGTGGACGCCTTCGAGGCGGCCTCCTGCGAGGGCCTGGTCCGCGCGGACTTCTTCCTCACCGAGGACGGCGAGTTCGTGATCAACGAGATCAACACCATGCCCGGCTTCACGCCGATCTCGATGTACCCGCAGATGTGGCAGGCGAGCGGGATCGCCTACGGCGAGCTGGTGGACCGGCTGATCCAGGCGGCCCTGCGCAGGTCTACCGGCCTGCGCTGACCCGTGGGGCGACGCCCTCGGGAACCGCCTTCTTCACGGCCGGCGCCAGGCCGGTCAGCACCCCGGCGCTGTCCTGCCCCTTCTCCACGGTCACCTCGACGTACGCGGAGCGATTGGCGGTGGTGAAGCGGTACGCCCCGTCGTCCTGCTTCTCCATCAGCCAGTCGACTCCGTTCACGCCGCCGGCCACCGCGTCCGGGTCGCCGCCCTCGGCCACCTTGGGATCGACCATCTTGGGCGGCTGTTCGACACCGCAGCGCAGTATGATCGCCGGGCTTCCCCAGCCCGCGGTCAGCGCCGAGGCGGGCTCGGGGTCGTGGCGGCTCTCACCGTCCACCTTCGACGGCAGTACCTTGTCCAGGTTCCGGCACAGCTGCGCGACCTTCGCGACCGGACTGGGAACCGCCGTCGCCGCGGTGTCGTCTGCTGAGGAGCAGCCCGCGACCGTGATCAGCACGGCCAGCGCGGGCGGCCCGACGAGGATGCGGCGCCGGTGACGGAAGAAGTTCACCGGTCAAGGGTAGACGGGGGCTACAGATGAACGACCGGGCAGGTCAGGGTGCGCGTGATGCCGTCCACTTGCTGGACCTTCGCGACCACCATGCGGCCGAGATCGTCCACGGTGTCGGCCTGGGCGCGCACGATGACGTCGTACGGTCCTGTCACGTCCTCGGCCTGGATGACTCCGGGGATCTTGCCGATCGTCTCGGCGACGGTCGACGCTTTGCCGACCTCGGTCTGGATCAGGATGTACGCCTGTACCACGGAACCTCCAGGGCGGCCACGAGGATCATGTGGGGAAAAGGAACGCCACGGTATCGCGTCGCCGCTCGTCGCGGGGAGACCTGCGGGCACCGGGGCTCGCGCGCCGGGGTACGGGCACGACGGAAGTTGACGGTCACCTCGACCGTATCGAGGACACTGGTGACGCGCGAGCGGGCACGGACAGGGACAGAAGGGGCGTAAGGGCAATGAAGGGCACTGTTGGTGAGCTGGGGGAGTTCGGGCTCATCAGGGAGCTCACCTCCCGTCTCACCACCACCCCGGCGGTCCGGGTCGGCCCCGGCGACGACGCCGCGGTGGTCGCCGCGCCCGACCGACGGGTCGTGGCCAGCACCGACATCCTCCTGGAGGGCCGGCATTTCCGCCGCGACTGGTCCACCGCCTACGACGTGGGCCGCAAGGCCGCCGCGCAGAACCTCGCGGACATCGCCGCCATGGGCGCGGTACCGACCGCACTGCTGCTCGGCCTGGTCGTCCCGGCCGAACTCCCGGTGACCTGGCCGAGCGAGCTGATGGACGGCCTGCGCGACGAGTGCCAGGTCGCCGGCGCCTCGGTGGTCGGCGGGGACGTCGTGCGCGGCGACACCATCATGGTGTCGATCACCGCGCTCGGCGACCTGCGCAACGTCGAGCCGGTCACGCGGGGCGGCGCGCGGCCCGGGGACATCGTCGCGGTGACCGGCTGGCTGGGCTGGTCCGCGGCCGGGTTCGCGGTGCTCTCCCGCGGGTTCCGCTCGCCGCGGGCCTTCGTGGAGGCGCACCGGCGCCCCGAGCCGCCGTACCACGCGGGTCCGGCCGCCGCCGGGCTCGGGGCGACCGCGATGTGCGACGTGAGCGACGGGCTGATCGCCGACCTGGGGCACATCGCCGAGGCCAGCAAGGTCCGCATCGACGTCCGCTCCGGAGCCATCGACATCCCGTCCCAGATGAACGACATCGGACAGGCCGTCGGCGTCGACCCCATGCAGTGGGTGCTCACCGGGGGAGAGGACCACGCGATCGTGGCGACCTTCCCGCCGGACGTGAAGCTGCCGGCCCGCTGGCGGGTGATCGGCGAGGTGCTCAACCCGTCGGCGCTGCCCCAGGTGACGGTCGACGGGGCGCCGTGGACGAAGAAGGGCGGCTGGGACCACTTCGGGGACATCGAGTCATGAGCGCGCCCGTGCGGGTTCTCACGGTCGCGGGCTCCGACTCCGGCGGGGGCGCGGGCATCCAGGCCGACCTGAAGACGATGCTCGCGCTCGGCGTGCACGGCATGAGTGTCGTGACGGCGGTCACCGCGCAGAACTCCCTGGGTGTGCAGGGAGCCTGGGAGCTGCCGGTGGAGGCGGTGCGGGCGCAGTACCGCAGTGTCGTGGACGACATCGGCGTCCAGGCGGTCAAGACCGGGATGCTCGCCTCGGCCGGACTCGTCGAGGCGGTGGCCGAACTGATCGGCGGGACGGACGCGCCGGCCGTCGTCGACCCGGTCGGCGTCTCCAAGCACGGCGACCCGTTGCTGGCCGCGTCCGCGCTGGACTCCGTCCGGACGAAGCTCCTGCCGGTGGCCACCGTCGCGACCCCGAACCTCGACGAGGTGGCCCAGCTCACCGGCGTACGGGTCGAGTCGGAGGACCAGCTGCCCCGGGCCGCGGCGGCCGTGCTGTCGTACGGGCCGCGGTGGGTGCTGATCAAGGGCGGCCATCTCTCCGGCGACGCGGTGGACCTGCTCACGGACGGCACCCAGGAGCACTGGCTGCGGGCACCGCGGTACGACAACCGGCACACGCACGGCACGGGCTGCACCCTCGCGTCCGCGATCGCGTCACAGCTGGCGAAGGGGCGGTCCGTACCGGAGGCGGTCGCGTCGGCCAAGGAGTACGTCACCGGGGCGATCCGCGCCGGGTTCGCGCTCGGCGGGGGGATCGGGCCGGTGGACCACGGGTGGCGGTTCATGGTGGCGGATGGCGCCGGGACGTAAACGCTTACGCAATCGGTTGCGTAAGCGCTTGCGCACGCGTGTGGGGAGGTGCGCCGTGCAGGGGCGCGGGCAGGCGAGAAGGCATGCAAAAAGCCGGTCCACACTCGGTGGACCGGCTCAGTGCAGCGAACCAGCAGTGGCCGCGCGCTTAGCTGTGCGTCAGCGCGAGACCTTGCCGGCCTTGATGCACGAGGTGCAAGCGTTCACGCGCTTCGGCGTCCCGCTGACCACAGTACGCACACGCTGGATGTTCGGGTTCCAGCGGCGGGGCGTACGGCGGTGAGAGTGCGAGATGTTGTTGCCGAAGCCCGGCCCCTTGCCGCAGACGTCGCAGTTGGCAGCCACGGGTCACTCCAAAGACTTCAGATGCACTTACGGTGGATCCCGGCATGCCGGGATCAAGATCGCAGGATCAGAGATCTGAGTGGCGCTGCCAGGAGGAAGAGCCCGATGGGATCGGGCAACCGGAGCAGCATACAACGACTGCGCCAGCACAACGAAACTACCATGGCTGTTCAGGGGCCCGGTCCCCTCCCTCTTCCGGTGGCCCCCGACCCGGGGTCTACGCTGCGTCCCACGTCAGCAGCTCAAGGAGGCGCAGGTGGCGCAGGTGCCGCAGACATTCTTCGATGCTCTCGCGGTGCGCACCTGGTGCGGTCTCGCGCTGACCGCGCTCGGCCGGGCGCGCGAGGAGATCGACGCGATCAACGTCTATCCCGTGGCCGACGGGGACACCGGCACGAACCTGTATCTGACCGTGGAGTCCGCCGTGGGGGCCGTCGAGGCGGTGTTCGCGGGGCACGAGGTGGGTCGTGGCGCCATCGGTGAGGCCGGTGGAACCCCTGAGACCTCTGGAACCCCTGAGTCCCGTGGGACATATGCGACCGGTGGGACGTATGCGACCGGTAGGCCGACGCTCGCCGATGCCGCGCGGGCGATGGCGCACGGGGCGCTCATCGGCGCGCGGGGCAACTCGGGGACGATCCTCGCGCAGTTGCTGCGGGGCATGGCGCAGGTGCTCGCCGCCGACGGTGAGACCGCTCACACCGACGGGGAGGGCCTCCGGCTCGCCCTGCGGCGCGCGGCCGACTCCGCCCGCCAGGCCGTGGCCCGCCCGGTCGAGGGGACGGTCCTGACCGTCGCCACCGCCGCCGCGGACGCGGCGGCCGGAGTCGAGGGCGACTGCGCGACGGTGGCCCGGGCCGCCTACGAGGGAGCGTGTGCGGCTCTCGCCGAGACCCCCGGCCAACTGGCGGTCCTCCAGCGCGCCGGAGTGGTCGACGCGGGCGGACGGGGGCTGGTGGCGGTCCTCGGGGCCTTGGTGGAGACGTTCACGGGGCAGGTGCCGGGCGGGGCGGTGAGCCCGGTGTCCGGGGGCGGGGTGCACGCGCGCGTGGGGCACGTGGAGATCGGTGGCGGTGAGCGGGCCGGGGACAGGGCCGGCAGTGGAGACGGCGGTGGTGTGCGCGAGACCGATGCCGATGCCGATGCCGTGACGTCGTACGCCGCCCCTGGGGGACACAGCGACACCGGGGGAGCTCCTGGGGCGATGCCCGGGGCCGGCCCGCAGGCGGGGCACGCGGGGCCGGCGGGGCAGGCGGGCGTGGTGCTCGACGAACGGGCGTCTTCCGCGTGCGGGACCGCGGGTACCGGCGGCGTGAGGGAGTGTGCCGACGGGCCGGCCGGGCCGGCGGAACCGGAGGCGGGCGGGCCGGCCTTCGAGGTGATCTACCTGCTGGAGGCTGAGGACGCGGCGGTCGCGAGGCTGCGAACGCGGCTCGACGCCCTCGGGGACTCGCTCGTCGTGGTCGGCGGAGACGGCCTGTGGAACGTCCACGTGCACGTCGACGACGCCGGTGCCGCCGTGGAAGCGGGCGTCGAGGCCGGGCGGCCGTACCGCATCCGGATCACGCACTTCGGGCTCGACGATGTGCACACCACGGGCGTCGGCCGGCCGGCCGGGGAGCGGGCCCAGCGCGCGGTCGTGGCCGTCGTGCCCGGCGAGGGACTGGCCGGGCTGTACACCGAGGCGGGCGCGACGACGGTGCTCGCGCGCCCCGGGGAGCCGCCCGCGAGCGGGGAGCTCGTGCAGGCCGTACGGCGTGCCCACGCGCGGGAGGTGGTGCTGCTGCCCAACGACGCGGACCTGCGCCACACGGCGGCCGCGGCGGCCGAGCAGGCCCGCACGGAGGGAATCCGCGTGGCCCTCATCCCGACGCGCTCCGCGGTCCAGGGCATCGCCGCGCTCGCCGTGCACGAGCCGGAGCGCCGCTTCGACGAGGACGTCGTGACGATGACCTCGGCGGCCGGAGCCACCCGGTACGCGGAAGTCGTCGTCGCGGAGCACCAGTCCTGGACCATGGCGGGCATCTGCCAGGCCGGTGACGTCCTCGGCCTCATCGACGGCGACGTCGCCGTGATCGGCACGGAGGTCGGGGCGACCGCGGAGACGGTCCTCGACCGCATGCTCGCGGCCGGCGGCGAACTGGTCACCCTCGTCCTCGGCGACGCGGCCCCCGATTCCGTCGCCGACCGGCTCGAGGCACGCGTACGGGAGTCGTACCTCGCCGTCGACACGGTGGTGTACCGGGGCGGGCGGCAAGGGGCCGTGCTGCTCATCGGCGTCGAATAGCCGGGGCTCGCCTCCGGCGGCTATCCCGCGGCCTGTTCCTCCACCACGCCGAGCAGTTGCCGCGCCTCGGCCCGCCGGGCCCGCGCGGTCTCGTCCTCGTCCTCGTCGTCGTCGGTGTACGCCGACAGCACCGCACGCGCGCGTGCCGCCGCGTCTGAGGGACGGCTCAGGTCTGCCTCCAGCCATCCCGCGGCGAGTTCGGCACCGGTCCGGCTGGGCAGCGCGTCGGCCCCGAGGGCGGTGAACACGACGATCGCCTCCGCCACCCGGGAGAGCGCCTCCTCCAGCACGGACCGGATCGAGTCGTCCTCGGCGTCCTCGGCGGCGGAACGGGCCAGCAGGTCGCCGAACTGGCGGTGGGTGTGGCCCAGTTCGGCCACCAGCCGGCGCCGCGTCTCCTCGTCGTCCGCGGCCGCGGCCAGCGCCGTCTCGCACTCCCGGACCGCGTCCGCCATCAACTCCCGCGCCGCGTCGGGCTGGTCCTCGGTCCCCAGCGCGAGCCAGGCGCGGGCCCGCAGCGAGCGGACGAGGCCGTGGACGTTGCCGAGGGTGCGCCACAGCTCGCCCGCGCGCGTGTACGCCTGGTCCGCCTCGGCGGGCAGTCCCGCGTGGCCGAGGGACTCGGCGGCGAGGTGGGCGAGCGTCGCGTGGTCGTGCTGCTCGGGCCAGTGCCGGGCGATCTCGGCCGCCTGAAGCCGCCGTTCGGCCGCTTCCCGGTGCTCGCCGAGCTCGTTCAGACAGTCACCGAGCCACCACTGCGTCTGCACGATCGCGCCGTCGCCGTGCGTCTCGGCGCTCAGGTCGGTCAGCGCCGACTCCAGGACCTCCGCGGCCTCGGCCCAGCGCCCCTGGCGCAGCAGGAACCCGCCGAGCTGGTGCCGGGCCCAGGCGCCGAGTGTCGGCCCCTCCCCGGCCTCGTCGGCCCAGTGCGCCGCCTCCAGGGCGTGCCCGGCGGCCTCCCCGGACAGGCCCCGGCCACCGACGACCTCGGCGAGCTGCAGGTGCAGCTGAGCCCGTCCCGTCGGCTCCAGGTGCGGTCCGCCGTGCTCCAGGGCGGCCCGCAGGGCCCGTTCCGTCTCGGCCAGGTCACCGAGGTGGTGGGCGAGTCCGGCCAGCTTGGCCTCGTACTCCACCGCGAACCACGGCAGCCCGGCCCCGACGAAGCCCTCCGCCGCCCGCGCGAACAGCTCCGCGGCCGTCTGCACCTCCCCGGTCTGCGCCGCCAGCTCCGCGAGCATCGCCTGCGCCTCGGCGGCCCGCGCGGCCAGCCGGACGTCGTCCCCGGTACGCCCCTTGACCAGGGCCAGCACCTCCCGGGCAGCCACCTCGGCCGCGGCGAGCACCGAGCCGAAGGAGGAGCCACCATCGGGGCGTACGTCGGCTGGGGAGTGGGCGGTGGCAGGGCCTACGTGCCCGTGGGAGCCGCCGGCCGGGCTCACGCCGTCCTGGGAGCGGTCGGACTGGCTCACGCCGTCACTGAACCCGTCGGCCGGGCACACCCCGTCCGGGGAGCGGTCGGCCGGGTTCATGGCGCCCTCGGGGCCGTCGGCCAGGCGCACACCGCTGAGCGCCGTGGCGGCGGCTTCGGCCGGACCGTCCGAGGGGCCACCGGCCTCCGTGGAGCCCTCAGCACGGTCGCCGTCGGCCGGACCGTCCGAGGGGCCACCGACCTCGGTACGAGAGCCCTCAGCACGGTTGCCGGTGGCCTCGTCCGCGGTGGCC
The DNA here is from genome assembly GCF_053591515.1 of Streptomyces sp. NPDC003011. Classification (NCBI taxonomy): domain Bacteria; kingdom Bacillati; phylum Actinomycetota; class Actinomycetes; order Kitasatosporales; family Streptomycetaceae; genus Streptomyces; species Streptomyces sp. NPDC003011. The sequence goes on along the minus strand of NZ_JBSFTY010000087.1, from coordinate 985 downwards.
CGCCGAGGACCGCGCGTGGCCCCGCGCGGGCCCGGTACCCGGTCACCGGTGGTCCCGTCCGCGTCCACCCGAGGATGGTCAGGGGTTCCGCCCGGGTCGGCCCCGGGGCCGACCGTCCCGGCCGGGTGCTCCGCAGGACCGTCGGCCGTGACGGAGTCCGCGAAGGAGTCCTCGTTCGGGGCGTCGGCCGTGCCGGAGTCCGTGAAGGAGTCCGTGAAGGAGTCCTCCCCGGCTCCGCCGGCCGCCGCGACCGTGTCCCCGAGAGGTGCGTCGCTCGCCCCCGGGTTCTCCACGGGGCCGTCATCGATCCCCGCGGGCTCCTCAAGAGACCCCGCCCGCTGCACTTGCCGCATCAGGACCCGCGCCCGCCCCATCAGCACGGACGCGGTCTGGTGGACGTCCGTGCCGCCCCCGGCGTAGAGGGCGAGGATCTCGTCGTAGGGTCCGGCGACGGCAGCCAGGGCCTCGTCCACGTGCCCCGTGAGGGCGTGGACGTACGCCGCGCGGGTGCGGGCCGCCAGAGCCTCGCCGGGGTCGCCCGCCTCCGCGTACAGCTCGGCGGCCCGTTCGAAGAGGGCGATGCCCTCCGGGCCGAGGCCCATCGCCTGGTGGTCGGCGATCTCCGCGCGGTCGCGGGCGTCCAGCTCGACACCCTCCGCCGCGCGCGCGGCCGCCGCCCACGCCTCGATCGCGTTCGGCTGCAGGGTGTCCGACAGCCGCCGTGCCTCGGTGAGCAGCGCGGCCAGATCCGGCTCCTGCGGGGCCACGGCCACCGGCGGCGGAGCCACCGCGGCCACAGAGGCCGTCCGTACCGAACGCACCCCCAGCGGCAGCCGCTCCACCAGCGGCCGCTGCGCCATCCGCGCGCGGGCCCGCTCGCTGACGTGCCGAGTGCCGTTGCGCTCGTCGAAGCGGGCGGCCGCCGGCCCGCGTTCCCGCGGGAGCCGTCACGTCCTGACAGCCCGTACGGGCCCCGGGGGGAAGG
>NZ_JBSFTY010000086.1:0-35737 GCF_053591515.1 Streptomyces sp. NPDC003011 | reverse complement strand
TACCCACGTTCAGTTGCCCCCGTGTTCACCCTGCTGCTGCGCCTGCTGGGCGCGTTCCTCCGGCGACGGGCCGAAGGTGTCGTCCAGCGCCTGGTTCCACTGCTCGTCGGAGATGCCGAGCGCGTCGTTGAGCACCTCCGACCGCTGGCCGCCCTGCCCCTCGGTCAGGACGGTGCGGCCGGTGTCCTTCCAGGTCTGCTCCATCTCCTGACCGGCCTTGTCGAACGACTCGGCACTCCAGTCCGGGTCCAGGTAGTCCGGGGTGAAGACCTCGCCCCAGTCCTGCTGGGTGATCTCCTCCTCCGTGGCGTGCGGGTTGCCGCCCATCACGGAGTTCACCCCCACCTTGACCGCGCCCTCGACATACTGGTCGTGCTCCCACTGGGTCCCCGCCGCCAGACCCAGACGGTTCGCGATCTCGCTGGCATCACGCACCAGCGCGCGCACACCCCACTCCCAACGCTCGCAGAAGTCCTCGAAGTCGACGGAGAGACCGTGGTGGCCGGCCTCCATCCCCGTCATCGACAGCTCGGAGAAGCCCTTGCCCATCACCGAACCGGTCGCGCCGCCCAGTTCACCGAGCTGGTCGATGATCGCGCCCACGCCCTGCGTGAACTTGGCGACGGACGCCTTGTCGAAGTCGAGGTTCGCGCCGTCACCGCCCATGGCCGGGTCCCCTCCGCGCCGCGCCGGCGTCGACGGCGACCCCGTCCGGGACGATGCCGAGGACCGGCGGGAAGAACATCGACCCGTCCTCGGTGGCGATGTCGACGGCGAGACCCGCGGGCTCGTCCAGGGTGGGCACGATCTCGTCGACGATGCGCGCGCCCAGCAGCGCCGCGTAGTCCATCGGCTGGTCACCGGGCGCGTGGCGCAGGGCGAACCGGGCCAGTGCGGCCTCGTCGGTGAACCCGCAGATCCACCGCACCCCGCCCGAACGCACCGACCAGAGACCTCCGTCGGCCACCGGCACCAGAAGGACCGAGCGCCGCATCTCACCGACCAGAGCACGGGGATCGTCGCCTCCCCTTCTCCGCTCGGCGATCCGCCCGGCGAGTGCCGCCTCAGGCTGCTGCACGGTTCCTCCCTGGTCCTAGGTGACTGATGGCACCATAGAGCAGGACGTGCGCGAAGGAGCTGACGGTTCTCCCGTGGTACGAGCTCCCCCGAAACCGTGCCGGCATCGCGGCCGTTCGGCGATCACATGTCAGACGGGTGTCCGGGCCGGCCCCGCCGCGCCTGTCCGGCCGATCACTGAGCCACGCCGGCCAACCACCGCCGACACACGGGGACTTCGAGGAGAACGCGGTCGAGGAGAACGCGGTCCCCGTGCGGAGTGTGCGGGGCGGTGCCGTCCCATCCGTACCTCTCGGCAAAGGCGTCCGCGACCTCTTCCGGGTCGAGGACGAACCGGACCGGCGTCACATGGGGGGATCCGTCCGGGCGCACCGTGCACAGCCGGACATGCTTTCCCTGGGCCAGGCGGTCGCGCACGGTCGTCCCAGGGCCACGAGATCACTCATGCGCCCCATCTCACCCGCACCACGGCGAGAACGCCTCGGTACAACGACGCAGACGCCTCGGGCGTGCGCCCGCCCTGCTCCCGCAGGACCGGACCACGCCGAGCCGACACGTCACGGCAGGCGGCTACCGGTGTCGACCGCTGACACGACGGGTCCGCGCCGTACGGTCCGGGGAACCGGGCTGCCGGGCGCTCATGGCAGCTCGATCTCCGCCCGGACCTGCTTGCCCGCCGGGTGGGCGTCCACGGTGAGGCGCCGGCTGACGGCCTGGACGACCCGCAGACCCTGTCCGCCGATCCGCTGCGGGTCGGGCGGCTGAGGAGCGGGCGGGTGGGGTGAGGTGTCCCAGACCGTGATCCGGGCCAGGCGGCGGTCCGCGGCGGACCGGCCCAGTTCCAGATGCAGGCCGCAGGGGCCCGGCGCGTGCTGTCGGGCGTTCGTCACCAGTTCGCTGACGACCAGCTGGACAGCCGTCTCGGTGGCGCTGTCCGTCGGTCGGGTCCAGCCCGTGGACTGGGCTTCGTCAAGGAACGCGAGGGCCGCCTGACGGGCCGCCGCGCTGGTCGCCGTGCCGTCGTGCCAGGTCAGGCGCCGGGGCAGAGGATCACGGTGGTCCGCTGAGCGGTGGTGCCGATCCGACGCATGCCTGATAAGCGGGATCGCCATGCGTAGTGCCTTCCGTTGCTGGGTCAGAGCGCCACATCCAGTACCCCATGAGCGCGCTGTGACCCCGCGTCTACCCTCTCCCAGTGCCGGCAACCCAGCCCCACCCAGGTGGCGGACTGTACGTACGCGCTGCGTCAGCGAGCCGTGCGCCTTCGCCACCGCACCGTGCCGCTCCCGAGAGGCGCGAGGCGCGAGGCCGCATCCGGGCACATCGGCGATCCAACGGATCGCGATCGCCCTGCTCTTGATCGTTATGCTCGCCATGTTCCGGCGGTTTCTGACAGAGTCCGCCGCGGGCAGGTCTCAGCCGCGCGCGGCGAGTGCCTCTCGCCACGCCGGGCTGTCGACGTAGTGGTTGTCGAACCGCTCCGAGGAGTCCTTGATCTCCTGCGGGTCGGCCTCGCCGCGCATTACCCGGCCGAGGAGGCGCAGGTAGTCGAAGCGACCGGCGCCCGGGGTGAAGACGAACAGGACGTCGGCCGTCCTTCCGGGCGCCGCCGCGAAGGCGTGCGGGGTGTGCGGCGGTACGACCAGGAAGTCTCCCGCCTCCAGGACGGTGACCTCCTCGCCCACCAGTACCTGGAGCGCTCCGTCGATCACGAAGAACAGTTCGGACGCCTTGGTGTGCAGGTGGGCCGGTGCTCCGACCGCTCCCTCGGCGAACGTCGACCGGTAGCCGGTGAGCCGTCCGCCGGTGTGGCCGGAGTCCGCGAGGAGTGTCATGACACTGCTGGGATCGCGGGTCGTCTCGGCTTCAGCGGCTCGGGTGAGGACCGGGGCGAAGTCCGCGGTGCGCGTGGTCTGCGTGCTGTCGTTGTGCGTCGTCGTCATGATGGCGACTCTAGGATGCCGATCGACCGGCGACAGGGGCCATTCAAGGGCGGCGATCATGGGTCAATTGCGGGACGGGGGGCAGCGACGAGGACGGGTGGACCACACCCGAGCCCGCCGGGCGCCGGCCCGCCGGACGACCTGAGATCGTGGAGCTCTGATCGTGCGGAGGACGGAGCCTTGCCGGCGGCCGACCATCCGTTAACCGGCACCATGACCGTCCACCGACCGGCACCATGACCGTCCACTGGCATCCTGAACGCCGCGCACAAGGTTGCTCCTGGCGGTCGCTCGTGCGACCCGGCCTGATCGACGAGTTCCGCCGACAGGCACGACGCGTGGCGATGCGTGGCGACGCGTGGCGATGCGTGGCGATCAGGCGAGCGCCACTTACGCAGGGCTGTCCTGCAGAGCGTGGCGGAAGGCGGTCATGCAGGGGGTGCAGTAGCGTTCGGCTGTTTGCTCGTCGTTCGTGGCGGTGTCGATCCGGGTGAGACGGCGTCCGCACAAGGGGTGGCCGGATGCGTCCTTGGACAGGACGTGCCAGACGAGCTCGCCTCGGCAGCTTCCGTGTTCGGCCTGCATCTCGTACATGGCGTTCCTATCTGTGCGTCCGACAGGTGGGAAGTGGCCTTGCTTCCAGCGAAAGGGCGCGCGGCCGATGCCGCCAACCGGGGTAGGCCGACAGAGGGAAAGCCGGGTGCCGCAGGTTTGGAGTCCCGAACTTCTGGCGCACGCTCGCAGGCCGGCGCCCGAGCGTCTTGGCGGCGCGGATGTGTCGCGCCCGGCCCTCGACGCCGTAAGACAGGGAGTACGTCCTCCGCAGAGCCGACTGGAGCGGTGAGCACGCGGTGCCGCTCGCCGGAACAGGCGTCGTCGGCCCTGCGGAGGCCACGGGGAAGTGCTGCCACAACGTCTGCCCGCTCTTCCCCCGGTGTCACCAGTCCAGCGCGCGCCGCCACCAGGTCTTCACACGCCCGGTCGACCGCCTGGCTCCGCCCTCACCCCAGGGAAGGGAAGTGACCCGTCGGTGGGTGCCGGTGGCGGTGGCGGTGCTGTTGGCGGTGCTGGTGCCGTTGGCGGTGCCGGTGGGAAGGCGGGTCGGTCCTCAGCCCCGATCACGCGAAGCGTTCGTGGTCGGCCAGCACTGCGTCGATGATCTGGAGATGGAGGGCGACCCGCTCGTCCCGGGAATCGGAGCACTGGGTCAGCGTCAGCAGGGACTTCCACAGTGCCCAGCCCCTGGCTCTGGCCCAGGTGCCGTCCTGCTGGCCCACGGTGCGCCGGAACGCCTCGCGGCTGTCGTCGCGGAACATCGTCCAGGCGATCACGAGATCGCAGGCCGGATCGCCGATGCCCGAGGTGCCGAAGTCGATGACGGCCGACAACGCGCCGTCGGTGACGAGCAGGTTGTTGCCGCTGATGTCGCCGTGGAACCACACCGGCGGCCCGTGCCCTTCGGCATCGAGTGCCGCTTGCCAGGTATCGATGGCCCGCGCGGTGTCGATGCGGCCGTCCAGGGCGGTGATGCACCGGCGCGTCTCGTCGTCGTAGTGGGCGGGTGACGCGCCGCGATACCAGCTGTGCGCCCCGGCGAGAGGGCCACCCGTGGTGTCACAGAACTGAAGGGCCAGGATGAACCGGGCGACATCGGTGGCGAACTCGGGCATGCCGTCGATCCGTTCGGCGGAGGCCGTCTCGCCGGGCAGCCAGTCCCGCACGGACCAGGGGTACGGGTATCCCTCGCCTGGGGCTCCCTTGGCCAGGACGGTGGGGACAGCCACCGGCAGCGAGGGGGCCAGGCGGGGCAGCCAGTCGCATTCCTTGTCGACCGCAGGGGCGTAGCCGGCCGCCGTGGGCAGACGGACCGTCATGTCGTCACCGAGGCGGTAGGTGCGGTTGTCCCACCCGTCCGCCTCCACCGGGACCACCGGCAGACGGCTCCATTGTGGGAACTGGGCGGCGATCAACCGCTTCACCAGGGCGGCGTCGATTCCCGCCCGCCCGTCCGGCACAGTCCTGAGCATCCGTCGATCCTCACCAGGCAGGTCGTGCCAGGCAAGTGATTAACGCCTCACACGTCCCGCCGCCGGTGAGGGCGGGACGCGGGAACCGGGGGAGCACGGGGAGCAGGGGAGCCGCCCGCTGGTTCCGGCCGCCGTGGCCCGCCGCTCATGCGGAGCCGCCGACGTGGACCGCCGGCGCCGCAGACTGCGGGTCCACGTCTACCGTGCGTTAACGGCGAGCAGGATCTGCACCTGCACCTGCACCCGGACCTGCACCCCTGCATCTGCACCACCGCCTGGACCCGCACCGCATCCGGCGCACGCGGCGCGCGGTGAGGCGGGCCCCCGTACCTCGACGCATGAGCGGACATCCCGGTGGCCCTGCCTCCTCCCGCCCTGCCTCCCCCGGCCCGGCAGCTCGCCCGCTCGCCCGCTCGCCCGCTCGTCCGCTGCCGGACGGTGCATGAGGTGCTGCGGGGGCGCGGGGGAGTGGTGAGCGGGGAGTTTGGGAGAATGGCAGGTATGGATATCGGCCGCAGGAACAACGTCTCTGTCACCGGCAACCCGCAGGGGCCGACGGTGGTGCTGGCCCACGGGTTCGGCTGTGATCAGAACATGTGGCGGCTGACGGTGCCCGCCCTGGTCGAGGACTACCGGGTGGTGCTGTTCGACTACGTGGGGGCGGGCCGCTCGGAGCTGTCCGCGTTCTCGGAGGACCGTTACGCCTCTCTGCACGGTTACGCGCAGGACGCGGTGGAGGTGTGCGAAGCGCTTGACCTGCGCGACGCGGTGTTCGTCGGGCACTCGGTCAGCGCGATGATCGGGGTCCTCGCCGCCGACATGGCTCCGGAGCGCATCGGGGCGCTGGTGATGGTCGCTCCGTCTCCGCGCTACATCGACGACGACGGCTACCGGGGCGGGTTCAGCGCGCCGGACATCGACGAACTGCTGGCGTCACTGGAGTCGAACTACCTGGGCTGGTCGGCGGCGATGGCGCCCGTGATCATGGGGAACGCGGAGCGGCCGGAGCTGGGTGAGGAGCTCAAGAACAGCTTCTGCGCCACCGACCCGGACATGGCGCGCGTCTTCGCCCGGACCACCTTCCTGTCGGACTCGAGAAACGATCTGAAAGGCGTGAGAGTGCCGACGCTGGTGCTGGAATGCGCCCAGGACGTCATCGCCCCCCGGGAGGTCGGTGCCTTCGTCCATCAGGCGATACCCGGCTCGACACTGATCACGCTCGATGCGACCGGCCACTGCCCGCACCTGTCCGCACCCGAAGCCACGAACGAGGCGATCACCGGCTTCCTGGCAGGCCTGCGGTGATGTGCAGCACCGGGCAGCAGCCCGACCCGAACGGAGCCGGCGACGGCCCGACGCCGGACGCGTCGTTCGCCGCGCTGCTGGAGGACAGCGCCGAAGAGCTCTACGAGAGCGCGCCGTGCGGATACCTGTCCACGCTGATGGACGGCACCATCGCGAAGATCAACGCGACACTGCTCGGCTGGCTCGGGCTGGAACGGGAGGAGGTGGTGGGCCGGATGCGGTTCACCGACCTGCTGACCGTGGGCGGCAAGCTGTATCACGAGACGCACTTCGCGCCGCTGCTGCGGATGCAGGGCGAGATCGGCGGCATAGCGCTGGAGATCAAGCAGGCCGGCGGTGTCCGGATGCCGGTACTGGTCTCCTCCGTGGTCAAACGTGGCAGCACCGGCGAGCCGCTGCTGATCCGCACCACGGTCTTCGACGCCGCCGACCGCCGCGCCTACGAAGAGGAACTCCTGCGAGCCCGGAAGGCAGCCGAGGAGGCGCGCAGGCAGTCGGAGACCGACCGGGCCCGGCTGCGGGACGCTCTCGCCGTGCTCCAGCAGTCGCTGCTGCCCGCCACGCTGGTGGCGGTACCCGGGATGGAGGCGGCCGCCCACTACCGCACTGCCGCTCCCGACCGGCTCGGCGGCGACTTCTACGATCTCTTCCCCACCGACGGCAAGTGCTTCGCCTTCTTCCTCGGCGACGTGTGCGGCAAGGGGCCCCAGGCAGCCGCTCTCACCTCACTGACCCGCTACACCCTGCGCGCCGCCGCCCTGCACGGCCCTGACCCGGTTTCCGCCCTGACCACCCTGAACACGGTGCTCCACGAGCGCTACACCGGCAGCGGCGACCCGCGCTACTGCACCGCCATCTTCGGCTTTCTCGAACCCGACCCCGCGACCGGACGGGTCGCCGTCCACCTCGCCTCAGGCGGTCACCCCCCGGCTCTCGTCCTGCGCGCCGACGGCACCGCCGACTTCCTGCCCACCCCGGGCGGCTTCCTCGTCGGTGTTCTGCCCGCCGCGAGCTTCGTCACCGCCACCACCACCCTCGGCCCCGGCGACACCCTCCTGCTCTACACCGACGGCCTCACCGAGGCCCGCACCGGCGCGGACCGCACCAGTTTGTACGGGGACGAGGCCCTGCGCGCCTTCGCGGCCGAGCACGCCGGCAGGACCCCGCATGCCGTCATCCAGGCCCTGACCAGCCTGCTGGACGACTTCGGAGATGGCCTCGACGACGACACCGCCCTGCTCGCCCTGGGCGTCCCCGCCCCCGGCCCTACGACGAGAAGCACCGCATGAGCCCGCTGAAGATCACCACCCGAGACGCCGTGACCGGTCCCGTCCTGGAGATCCACGGCGAACTCGACTATGTCCACGCCACCGAGCTGCGCGACCTGCTCACCACGCTCACGCTCCAGCCGGGCCAGCGCCTCGTCCTGGATCTGGCGAGCATGGACTTCTGCGACTCCACCGGCATCACCGCCCTGATCGCCGCCCGCAATCAGGCCCAGGCCGCCCAGGCCGACATCACGCTCGCCGCAGTCCCCGCCCATACCCTGCGCGTCCTGCGCATGGTCGGCCTCGACCAGATCTTCCCCCTCCAACCCGACAGCGACGCTGCCACCCAGCCGAGCGCGGACCCGGACGACAGCATCGGGAGGGCGCCCACAGGGTGACCGGCCCTCGGGCCGGCGCCGGATCGTCCACCGGGTGCGTACGGTGACGCACCACCCGTTCGGCGCAGCATGACTGCCGGACGGCGGGGCACTTGCACGGTCGGCCCCGACGTGTGTTCTTCCCGCTGCGCCACGGGCTGCGTGGGCGGGTGCCGCAGTCAACCCCGAGTAGCTGCGGCACCACCCCGGCTGTCCGTCCCCGCCGGTATCGGACCTCGACGGTGTGGTCGATCGGCAACTGGTCGGACCGGTGCGGTACTTGAAGGTCTGTCACCGTTCTCCCCGACCGCGCTCGCTGCTGCCGGGGGCTCGGGTGCCGGCCCGACATGCGCCGACAGCCTGCCCCGACGCTACGACGAACACCCCTCAGTCCTTCCCCCCGCGGCCAGAGGGGCATGTGAGCCACCGTGCGGGGTACGCGCAGCCGTGTGAACAGGGGAAACAGCGGAAACAATGGCGGGCCCGGCGTTATCAGTCCCCGATGGTGAGGGCGGTGTGATGCCTGGCGCCCCTCCGATGTGGGACACCATCGCTCTGGACGGAGACGGATCCTGCATCGCTCAGGCGCGTCATCATGCGGTGGACTTCCTTGCCCGTGTGCAGGCCGAGCACGGTCTGCCGGTCTCCGCGCGTGCGATGGACCTGACGCGGCTGGTGGTCAGCGAGCTGGTCACCAACGCGCGCAAGTACGCGCCCGGGCCGGTGCTGATGGAGCTGCGCGTCACGGGCGCCGTGGTGGAAGTGGTCGTGTGGGACAGTGACCCCGTCCTGCCGGTGGCCCGGGCCGCCGACCCGGGCAGAGTCGGACAGCACGGCCTGGAGATCGTCATGGCCGTCGCCCAGGGCTTCGAGGTCCAGCGGGAGCCGGCCGGCAAACGCATCACCGCCCGCATCGCCCTGCCCGACGACCCCAGCGGCGACATCACCGGACTCCGGCCCCAGTGACAGCCGCTCACCGCCCGCCGCCTTCCGCGCGGCGTCACCCGACGCGGAGACCACGGCTTCGTCCACCGGACGCCCGGCGATCGGGCAACAGTGAGACCGACGCCGGGGCCGCGGGAGTGTCCGTCGGGTCGCGTCCGTCCCCGACGATCACAGCCGGTGGTGACTGGGTGCTTCCGCTGATCCGCCCGGCCGCCGACGGAAGCACTCGGTCACAGGCCGCCGGCGCCTACGCGCTCGGTGTTCCGTCAGCCCTGCTCCCGCTCCACCGGAAGCCACAGCTCGGCGTCGGCTTCGGTCTTGTCCGGTGACAGGCGGGTGCGCAGGATCTCGGGACCGGGACGGCTGCGGTACGGGTTGGACGGGAACCACTCCGTGAACACGTCCCGCCACAGGTTCTGGATGGCCTGCGGCACCGGCCCGGAGGTGGTGAAGACCGCCCAGGTCCCGTCCGGGACCGGCAGGACCGTCGCGCCTTCCGGCGCGGCCGCTGACGTGATCACCCCCTGGTAGTAGTCGAGTTCGGTGCCTTCGGCACGGCTGGGGTCCAGGTCGTCGCAGACCGCGACGATGCCCTGCGGCTCCTGGTCCGACAGCTTCTCCAGACGCTCCAGCATCTGTGGTCCGATCCCGCGGACGAAGTCGATGATCGCTTGGTTCGGCCCCGCGTGCACGAGCGGTACCCGGGCCTTGAGGCCGACGACGGTGAAGTCCGGCTTGTCCACTACGCGATAACGCATGCTGCTGCTCCCTTCGACGGTGAGACGGAAGGTCAACCGGGGCTGGGAGACGAGCGCTGTGCCGGTGCGCCGGGCCTCGCCCGGCCCCACACCGTGCATGGCGCGAAACGCCCGCGCGAAGGCCTCGCCCGATCCGTAGCCGTAGCGCACCGCGATCTCCAGCAGCGACTCGCGCCGTGCGAGTACCTCGGCACCCGCGACGGTGAGCCGCCGGCGCCGGACGTACTCCGACAGCGGCATGCCCGCGAGCGCGGAGAACATCCGGCGCAGGTGGTACTCCGACGTGGCCGCCGTACGTGCCAGCTCGGGCACGTCGATCGACTGGTCGAGATGGCGCTCGATGTGCTCCATGGCCTGGTTGAGCCGCTCCAGCACGTCCCGGTCTCCTTCCTCATGGCGATCACCACGCTAGGCGGCACACATCCTGCCGGACCCGACATCCTGTGCCCGATCAGATCGGGTACGCCCGCCCGCCCGTCCGGCCGCGCGCGGCGGCGCTCACATCCACCTGCGCCATCGCCCAGGACGTCCGGGACCGGATGCCGCGAGGGTCTTGCCGGGAGCACCTGCCACGCCGCCGGACTTCGCGGGCCGGCAAGGGTGCTGAACGTGTGAGGTACGTGAGGAATGGTGTGATCCCCGCTGGGCCAGGGCAGACGCCGCTGGTATGAGCACCCCCACTCGGAGCACCCCCACTCGGAGCACGGCAGACGAGGTCACGGAGCAGCAGAGCGCGGGCGTGCGAGCGGCGCCGCTGCTCGTCCCCGCGTCGGCTCAGCCACGCAGACACGGCGGGCGGGGTTTTCCGTCGGCACTGCGTGGTGGGCGGGTGGCGGGACTGGACGGATTGCGGACGGTCGCGGTGGTGCTGGTGATCGTGTACCACGTCGAGCCGGACCTGGTGCCCGGCGGCTCCGTGGCCGTGGACGTCTTCTTCACGCTCAGCGGTTTCGTCATCACCCGGCTGCTGGTCGCCGAGTACGCCCGTACCGGTCGTATCGGCCTGAGGTCGTTCTACCGGCGGCGGTGGCTGCGGCTGGGACCGGCCATGCTGACCATGTGCGCGGTCACCGCCCTGCTGTCCTTGGCGCTTCCGCTGCCGCTGTTCGACGGTGCCTGGGTGACGGCCGGACTGGCCGCGGTGTCGGTGGTCAATCTCGTTCGGGCCGGGGAAGCCGGGCCGTACTCGGACCTCACCGCGCCACTGAGCCACACCTGGTCGCTGGGGGTCGAGGAACAGTTCTACCTTGCGTGGCCCCTTCTGTTGCTGGTGCTGTTGCGGCGCGCGTCCGCGCGGACGGTGCTGGGCTGGGTCGCCGCGCTGTGCGTGCTGCCGGTGCTCTGGCGGATCGTGCTCTGGGACCCCACGGCGGCGCACCGCATCTACAACGGCCCGGACACCCGCGCCGACCAGCTCCTCGTCGGGGCCCTGCTGGCCGTCGTCCTGGCGCGCCTGCGGGCCGACGACCCACGGCTGGAGCTGCTGCGGCGATGGGCGGGACGGCTCTGCTGGCCCGCGCTCGCGCTGCTGGGGCTGATCGCCTGGCAGATCCCGATCACCGAGGCGAGCGGGTGGAACCCCGTGTGGTTCACGGTCGGGATGCTCGCCGCCGCCGTCCTGTCGGCCACGGTGGTGGCCGCGCTGGACCTGTGCCCGCGGTCGTGGCCTTCCCGTCTGCTGTCCGTGTCCGCGCCGGCATGGGTCGGACGCAACCTCAGCTACGGGATGTACCTGTGGCACTACCCCGTCATCCGGCTGCTCTCCGACCTCGGCGTGCGCGGCGGCTGGCTGCTCCCCGCCGGCGCCGCGGCGACGGTGGCGGCGGCCCTCGCCTCGTACGTCCTCGTCGAACGGCCCCTGCTGCGACGCGAGCGGACCCGTGCGCGCAGGCAGGCGCCGATTGCCGTAGCCGAGCGTGCACCAGCGTGATCCCGTCACGGGTGACCGGCGCGACAGCCGCGGCATGTCCCGCACATCAGTTGAGGGACAGCAGCTTGCTCGTCGCTCCGATGGCGAGGACTGTGCCGATGACGAAGAACAGTCCTTGTACGACACTGGTGATGGGCATGCGTAACCGGGCGTGGACGTAGGACGACACGCCGAGCGCACCGGGGAGGAACCAGACCAGGGCCAGATGAACGAACGGCACGCCCTGGCTGGTCGTCGGCGGATTCACCGACGGGCCCGAGTGCGACATCTCGAGCAGGAACATCAGCAGGACCACTCCCGCGAGGGCCACGGCATCGGCTGCCACGAACAGCAGCGCGAGCGCGGCGTCCGCCAGCCGCGAGGGCCGGCGCCTCCCGGCGTCCTCAGATGTGCTGCGGCGCCTGCCGGATCGCCGACGCCTGTGGATACCGCTCCGGATTCTCTGCCACCAGACCACTGTTCGACTGCACCACAGAGGCGCGGATTCCAGCCCGGCCCGGTAGGTAACGACTCGGAACACACGGGGGAGAGGACCTGCCGGGAACAGCGTCCAGCGCCCGCCCGCCACCCGCCGCCCGCCGCATCCGGACATGAGCTTCCCGGACCGCAAACGCACTCGCCCGGCCCGCCCCGCGGGGCCCTACGCGTCGCAGGACGCGCGGGCGGCCTTACCGGGCGGGTCCGGACGGGCGAGGAGCAGGGCACGGTCGTCGGGGTAGTCGGCGCCGGGCTGGTGGTTGAGGAACAGCTCGCACAGGTCGCGCACGTTCAGGCCGACGCCCCGGCGGGCTGTCTCGGTGAGGCGTTCCAGGCCGACGTCCAGGCGTTCCCTGCGGCGTTCGACGAGTCCGTCGGTGTACAGCAGGACCGCCTCGCCTTCGGCCAGGACGGTGTGGCCCTGCCGGTACTGGGCGCCGGGGACCGGCCCCACCGGCGGGGAGACCGGGCCGTCGAGGAAGCGGCTGGAGCCGTCGGGGCGGACCACGAGCGGCGGGGGATGCCCCGCCTTGACATAGGTCAGGGCGCGGGTGGGCCGGTGGTAGAGCAGGTAGGCGGCGGTGGCCATCTGGCCCCGGTGGTACAGGTGCAGGTACTCGTTCAGCTCGGTGAGCACCGCTTGTGGGCGGGTGCCGCAGCGCAGGACGATTCCACGCAGAGCGGCGATGACCTGGGCCATGACGGCCGCCTGGGGCAGGCCGTGACCGGCGACGTCACCGATCGACAGGCCGATGTGGTCCTCGTCGAGGTGGTAGAGGTCGTACCAGTCGCCGCCGACCATGACCATGTCGCTGCCGGGCGCGTAACAGGTCGCCACCTCCAGACCGGCCACCTCGGGCAGTTGGGGCAGGAGGCTGAGCTGGAGGCGTTCGGCGACGCGGTGTTCGTGTTCGTACAGCCCCGCGCGGCGCACCGCCTGGGCGATCTGCTGGCCCACCGCGGTCAGGTGCTCCGGCTCCGGCACCCCGCCCGGCCCGGGACGCACGGTCAGGGCGCCCAGGACGACGCCGTCGGCCTCCAGCGCGATCCGGACCGCTCCCGCGGCCGCGGTGTGCGTGAGGTCGCAGGGCTGGTCGAGGTCCTTCCACGCGGTCTCCGTCAGGACGCGCAGATCCTCACCTGGTTCCAGCGTGGGCACCAGGCGCTGGGAGTGCAGCTCCAACGTCACGCTGTCGGCCTCCAGCACGCGCGCGGCGGTCGTCGCCACGGCCTCGGCGACCTGGGCGAGGGTCGCGGACGAGGCCAGCGCCGCGGTCAGCTGGTACAGGCGCTGCAGACGGGCCCGGGCGGCTTGCTCGGCGAGCAGCAGCTCCTCGCGCTGGGCTTCCGCGGTACGCCGGATGACGATCTCCCGGTTCAGCGCGCTGACCTGCCGGCTGAGGACGGCGAACCGGTCGGTGTGGTCCAGGCGGTGCAGGTGCAGTTGCACCACGCGCTCGGGACCCGTCCACCAGGTGGCGCGTACCCCGGTGCAGCGGAAGCGCGTCCTGCTGCCGTCGCCGTCCTTGATGACGAGCGCGCCAGGCAGCGGGCTGCCGCTGCGCAGCCAGTTGCCCAGATGTGCTCGTAACGTGCTCGGGTCGTCATGGGTGAGGGCGTACAGGCTGGCACCGGCTCGCAGCTGGGGGATCGAGGCGGTGGCGGCGGGGTTGGCCGCCAGGATCCTGCCGTCCCCCGCGCACAGTACGACGGGGTGGGGCAGGGTTTTGGTGATGGCCTCGAACAGGCCAAGGCTCACGCAGGCACCGTACCGGTGCCCGGGCCGCCGAGGGGCAGATCGGCGTCGGCGAAGTACTCACGTCCGGTCGACGGGCTGACGCCGGGAACCAGGTGGACGACGACACGGCAGCCGGCGTCGCCGCGGGCGATGGTCTCCTGCAGTTCGACGCCGGCGTAGCCGAGGTTGCGGGCGGCGATCGTCCCGAAGACGTTGGAGGTCATCATGCACATCGACTCACGGCCCAGCACCTTCTCGGCGAACGGGCACGCCCGGTTGCCGAGGACGATCTTGCCGGCGTCCTGCTCGATGACGAAGAAATCGCCCTTGATGCGCCGCTTGAGATCGACCAGGACCTTCGCGACCTGCTCCGGGGACAGCCGGTCCGCGTCGAGCGCCTTGAGGTACATCTCGTCGATCTGGGTGCCCACCGCCTGGCCCACCAGGCTGATGTAACCGGAAGCCTCCTCCAGGCCGATCACGGACTCCAGCGACGTCGCCAGCTCCCGCACCAGCGTCCGCAGGAACACATCACGGTCCAGGTCGATCTTCACGTCCACCGGATGCTCCATGGCGAACGCCCCTCCTCCTGTACCCACTGCCTGCACCGTGCGAGCGCCCGGCCGTCACCAAGGCTAAGGACTGCGCGACACCGGTGGCCACCTGCCCGGAGCTCTCGGCTCCCTGCGGGCCGGTCACTTCGCCCCTGTTCCTCACCTGTGTCCACATGCCGACGGCGTATGGCACATCCGGGGGGAGTGCGCGGGCCGCCCCGTCACACCGGCGCGTTCACACGATTTCACCTGTGGGGGATAATGAGAACCGGAGTCGGCGGGGTGATCTGGAGTGATGGCGTGAACAGGACAGGGGAGGCGGTTGCGCTGACAGCATCGTCGACCCGGTTCACGGCCGCTTCGGGTGTGCGCCCGCCGGCGCACCGGCCAGGCTCGCACGCGGTGTGCGAGGTCGGTCCGGTCACACACCTGGCCTGGGAACAGAAGCTGCACCAGCTTGACCCGAGCGACGAAGAGGCGTGCCACTTGGAACTTCCCGCGGTCACCTTTACCGACGTCGTCGGCGTCTCCGCCCTGGCGGTCGCGGCCCAGGGCCTTGTGGAGGGGCGACGGACCGGGCTGGCAGAGCCGCCTGCCGCT
This sequence comes from Streptomyces sp. NPDC003011, assembly GCF_053591515.1. Lineage (NCBI taxonomy): Bacteria > Bacillati > Actinomycetota > Actinomycetes > Kitasatosporales > Streptomycetaceae > Streptomyces > Streptomyces sp. NPDC003011. Next base: position 20,738 of record NZ_JBSFTY010000086.1, on the reverse strand, counting down.
CCGCGGCGCGGGCTGGACATCTCCTGGCCGGATCTCCCCGCTGTCGAGGTGGTGGCACGATGACCGCCCTGACCGACGAACCGTTCCTTCATCCCGCCTTGTTCTACCGGGACGAGCAGGAGTACCTGCACGGCACGGTGCCCTTCATTCGAGACGGTCTGAAGGCGGGGGAGCCGGTGGCGGTCGCCGTGCCCGGGCCGAATCTGGCGGTCCTCAAGGCGACCCTGGGAGAGGACGCCGCAGACGTACAGTTCCTCGACATGACCGAGGCGGGGCGCAACCCCGGACGGATCATCCCCAAGGTGCTGCGCGCCTTCGCGGACGCCCACCGTCGGACCCGGGTGCGGATCATCGGTGAGCCGATCTGGGCCGGCCGCAGCAGCGTGGAGTACCCGGCGTGCGTCCAGCACGAAGCGCTGATCAACCCGGCGTTCCAAGGCCGGGACGTCACCATTCTCTGCCCGTACGACGCCGACCGCCTCGACGAGCGGATACTCACCGACGCGTACGCGACCCATCCCCTCGTCATCTCCGACGGCCAGGAGCAGCGCAGCGCCGCCTACGCGCCCGAGCAGGTGATCGCCCGCTACAACGAACCCCTGGACCACGCGGCGACGGCCGAGGAACTCGCCTTCGACGCCGACCGGTTGCCGGGCGCCCGCCACTTCGCGGTCGAGCGGGCCGCGCGGTTGGGCCTGTCCGGTGTACGCCTGGAGAACGTGGCCCTGGTCGTGGCCGAACTGACCACCAACAGCGTGCTGCACGGCGGGGGATCCGGCACCCTGCGGGTATGGGCCGACGACGGCCAGATGGTGTGCGAGGTCCGCGACCGCGGGCACCTGGACGATCCGCTCGCCGGCCGTCGCCCACCCGCACCGGGCCAGCTCGGCGGCCGTGGGCTGATGCTGGTGCACTACCTCGCCGACCTCGTACGCATCCACACCGGCCCCGACGGCACGGCCATCCGCTGCTACCTCAGCGGCTGCTGATCCCGCCTCGCCCACGGGGAACCGCTCGGCCCGGGCGGAGCCACCCATCGGTGACCAAGACCTGACAGTCATCCTGGACGTCGCCACCACCCGCATCAGGTGTCACTCCACACTCGTCGCCGAAGCTGTCGCCGAAGCTGTCGCCGAAGCTGTCGCCGGGCAGCAGGAAGTCGCTCACCCAGCCGCTGACGAGGAGAACGGGCCGCACACTCACTCGACCGGCGTCGCGCCCGGGACGATGACGACCTTGCCCACGATCGAGCCGGACTCGGCGTGACGCAGGGCCTCCGCGGCCTGGGTGAGCGGATAGACACGGTCGATCCTGGCCGACACGGTCCCGGAGCGGAGCAGCTCGAAGACGTGGGTGAGGTCCGCGCGGAGCCGGGCACGGTACGTCTCGGGGTGGCGGGCCTTCCCGGCCCACAGGTTGAAGAAGTGGGCGCTGCGCTTGTTGGGCAGGACGTTCCACAGGGTGAGGCGGGCCAGGAGCTTGAGGATCGGGAGCATGCCGTTGCCGGCCTGGTCGCGGGTGGCGGCGCTCCCGTAGGAGACGAGGGTGCCGCCGGGAGCGAGCATGCGCCAGGAATCCTTGACGCCCTGTCCGCCGATGTGGTCGAAGACCGCGGCCACGCCCTGCGGCGCCAGCTCCCGGACCCGCGCCAGGACGTCCCCGCGGTAGTCGACCGGTTCGGCGCCCATCGCGCGGACCGCCTCCTGGTTGCGGGCCGAGGCCGTGCCGATGACCTCGATGCCACCCGCGCGGGCGAGTTGCACCAGGACGCTGCCCACGCCGCCGTTGGCCCCGTGCACCACGATGGTGTCACCGGGCTTCACTTCGGCGGTGTGGTGGAGCATGCGCCATGCCGTCGCGCCGTTGGTGACCATGGTCTCGGCGTCGGCCGCGGCGACACCGTCGGGGACGGGCACCAGGTCGCCCGCGTCGAGAAGGGCGTAGTCCGTCCAGCCGCCCGTCTTGGTGAGGGCGGCGACTCGCTGCCCGAGTGTCAGGGCCACCCCGTTCGCCTCCGGCAGCGGGACGCCGAGGTCCTCGACGACGCCGACCAGGTCGTAGCCGGGGACGAAGGGGAACTTCGGCATGTCGTAGTACTTGCCGCGGCGCATCTGCTGTTCGGCGAAGGTCACACCGCTGGCCTCGACACGGACGAGGGCCTGGCCGGGACCTGGCTGGGGCAGGTCCCGCACACGGATCCGGAGGGTCTCCGGCTCGCCCACTCCGGGAAGAACGATCTCGGTGGCTCGCATGGCAACTCCTTGAGTGTTGTCTTGTCGACGGTGGATCGGTGGATCGGTGGCTCGGTGGGTGTGGGTGTGGGTGTGGGTGTGGGTGGTCGTGCTTGGTGGAGGGCCGGGCAGGGCCGGCCCGGTGGCGGGTCAGACGGTCTGGTCGGGGATCCAGGCGTCGTGGATCATCGCGGGAACGCGCCGGGGCAGGCGGACGCCGGCGACGAGCTCAGCGGCCGGGTCGGCGGTGTAGAGGACGGGGCAGCCGGGAGGCGTCCGCCTTGGCCGTGCCCCGTCATGGAGGGGGCGCCGTCCAGGGCGGGAGTGTGCACCCGGCGGTTGCGACACCACTCCGCCCGGCCGTCGCCCAGCCGGATCCCCGCACCAAGTCGTCGGAGACACTGAAGGATGTGTGGTTGATTACTCACTATTGAGGCCTGAGGAAGGGCGGCTGCCGGTCCGGTGGGAAACGGACAACCGCCGGGCCCGGGATCTGTCAGTAGTGCGTGATCCCCGCGGCGAGTGTGCGGGTCCAGGGGGCGTCCACGGATGCGGCGTCGATGGAGACGAGCAGGTGGCAGAGCATGCCGACGGCGAAGAACTCCTGGACCTGCTGCTCGCTGCCGCCGGAGGCGCCGCGGACGTACTCCACGGTGCGGGCGTATCCCGCCCGCACGGCCTCCCGGATGGCGGGATCGGAGACCGCCGCCGCCTGGGCGTGCAGTTGTACGAGCATCAGGTCGTTGTCGCTGATCAAGTGCGCGTAGGCGTCTCCCATGGAGTGGAGCACCGCCTCCGGAGCGCTGCTCTCCGCCTTCGCGGCACCAGCCTCCAGTGACGCACGCACCCGGACGAAACAGTGCTCGACGACCGCGGTGAACAGCGCCTGCTTGGTGGGGAAGAGCCGGTAGACGTACGCCTGTGAGATGCCGGCCGCCTTGGCGACTTCGGTGGTCGTGGTGCCGAAGTACCCCTTGGCCGCGAACGCGCCGATGGCGGTGCGCAGGACCGTCTCCCGGCGTTCTTCGGCTGTGGACAGCTGGCGGGGGCGCTCGGTCTTCATGTAAGTAGTCAACCACTCACACTTTCGCTCTGTCAACCCATTCAGGGAGGGACCGTCGCCGCGGGCTGAGCCCCACGAGCGCCCCCGGGGCGACCGTCCTGATCCGCCAGCAGTACGACCAGATCGTGAAGTACACCACCGCGCTCCGCCTGGGCACCGCCGAGGCCGAGCAGGTCCTGCGCCGCTTCACCCGCGGCGACCCCAAGCACCCCACCTACCAGGAGATCCACGAGGGCCTCCAGGTCGTGGAGAACTGGAACAGCGCGAACAAGGACCTCTTCTACGGCAAGGACGGTGACCTGGCCGGGCAGGGCAAGGAGTCCCAGGAGGTGTCCATGCTCGCCCTCCATCTGCTCCAGTCCGCCTTGGTCCACGTCACCACGCTGCTGATGCAGCAGATCCTCGCTGATCCGAAATGGGCCGACACGCTCACCGACGCGGACCGGCGGGCGCTGTCCCCCCTGTTCTGGACGCACATGAACCCCTACGGCCGGTTCATCTCGGTCGGCCGTAGCGGCCCTTACGCCCGTGGAGGGACGGCAGGGCGAGTTCAGAGCTGGGTTTCGCCGCCGTCCACGGCCAGCTCGATGCCGGTGGTGTACGTGGCATCGAAGGCGAGGAATGCGGCCGCCTTGGCGAACTCCTCGACCGTGCCGTAACGCCCCATGGGGTTGCTCGCGGTCCGCTCCGCCCTGAACTGCTCGGCGGCCTCTTTGGACAGGTTCATCGTTTCCAGAATCCCCGAGTCGATGGGACCCGGGCTGATCGCATTGACACGAATACCTCGCGGAAGCAGCTCGCGGGAGAAGGTGCGGGCCATCGAGCGCAGCGCCGCTTTGCCGGCCGCATAGACGCTGGTGTCCACCAAGCCGATGACGTTCGCGATCGAGGTGGTGAGGACGACGCCGGCGTTCGTGCTCAGCAGCGGGGCGAGCTTCTGCAGAGTGAAGAAGGCGCCCTTGACGTTGATCGCGAACAGTTCGTCGTACGCCTCCTCGGTCGTCGACTCGAGGGGCGTCAGGGCGGATATTCCGGCGTTGACGAACAGAGCCTCGATCGAGCCGAGCTCGCTCTTCACACGGTCGGCGAGCGTATCCAGGTCGGACAGTGAGGCCACATCGCTCCGGACGGCCACGGCATTCTCGCCGAGCCGCTTGCGCGCCGCGTCGAGCTTGTCCTGAGACCGGCCGGTGATCACCACGCGGGCTCCGCCTTGCACCAGCAGCTCCGCCACCGCGAGCCCCATGCCGCTGCTGCCACCCGTGACCACCACATTCTTGTCGCTGTACCTACCCATGCCGAGGTCGCTCCGTTCCGTCATCAAAAGCGTGGTGATACGTCTGGATGTCGCGGTTCATGAAGCGAATCAACGGCGGCTTTCGATCTTCATGTCGCCTGTGGTGACCGTGCGGATGTGGTCGCTGGCGAGCAGGCTGTGCGGATTGCCGAGGTCGATGGCGCTGACCTCGTCGAGGCGGGCCAGCTGGGAAGGAGCGAGGTCGACCTGAAGAGCGCCCAGGTTGTCTTCCAGTTGCGCGAGGGTGCGGGCGCCGATGATGGGTGCCGTTACGCCCGGGGAGTGCAGGTTCCAGGCCAGTGCGACCTGGGCAGGTGTGTGGCCCAGCTCCGTGGCCACCTCCTTCACCACATCGGCGATGGCAAGATTACGGTCGGTGACCCATCCCAGGGCGGCGTTGAGGCTTCTGCGGTTGCTGGCGGTTTCGCCGGCGACCGGGCCCGCCGGGTTCTGGTCCTCCCTGCTGTACTTGCCGGTGAGCACCCCGCCGCCCAGCGGGGAGAAGGGGACCACGCCCAGCCCCATCTCGCGTGCCATGGGGATCAGGTCACGCTCCCCGGTACGGTCGATCAGGCTGTACTCCATCTCCAGTGCGACCAGCGGCGACCAGCCACGCAGGTCCGCGATCGCCTGCATGCGCGACACCTGCCAGGCAGGGGCGCTGGAGATCCCCACATACAGAACCTTGCCCTGCCTCACCAGGTCGTCCAGACCGCGCAGGATCTCCTCCACCGGCGTCCTGAAGTCCCATACATTCAGATAGAGCAGATCGATGTAGTCCGTGTTCAGCTGCCGCAGACTGGCTTCCACCGACGCCAGCATGCTCTTGCGGTGCGTACCCCCTGAATTGGGGTCACCGGGCCGGCGCAGCGTCGAGTACTTCGTCGCCAGCACCATTTCGGGGCGGTTGGTGCGGGTGAACTCGCCCAGCAGTCGCTCGGAACTGCCGTTGGTGTAGGTGCTGGCGGTGTCGAAGAAGTTGCCGCCGAGCTCGGTGTAGCGATCGAAGAGCTTGCGCGCCTCCTCGCGCTCGGAGCCCCAGCCCCAGTCGTTGCCGAAGGTTGCCGTGCCCAGCGCCAGCGGTGAGACCCGCAGTCCGGAACGGCCCAGCAGCCGGTAGGTGTCGAGAGTGAGTGGCATCGCGTTCTCCTGTAGTTGTGGTACGTGGCGTTCGAGAAGTGCGGGCCGGTTGACCGGCACGTGTCCGTAGGTCAGGCGCCGAGCCCGTAGCCGCCGGCCACAGTGACGTCCTGACCGGTGACATAGCCGGCGGCGTCCGAGGCGAGGAAGGCGACTACTTCCGCAACCTCCTGGCTGGATCCGAAGCGCTCGAAGGGGATCTTCGCGCGCATGGCGTCCCGGCCGCTCTGGGGCACTCCCAACTTGTCGAACAGCGGGGTGTCGGTGGCCCCGGGGCTCACGGCGTTGACGCGAATTCTGCGCGGAGCCAGTTCGAGCGCGAGCGAAGGCAGCATCGCCAACAGCGCGCCGCGTGTCGCCGCCCCCACTGTGGCGCCAGGGCTGCCCCGACGGGATCCGATGCCCACGGTCAGGACGATCGAGCTGCCGTCGTTCATGAGGGGAAGGGCTTTTTGGAGGGTGAAGTACTGGCCCTTGAAGTTGAGGTCGGCGTGCTCGTCGAACGATGTCTCCGTCACATCGGCCACCGGTGCCGGACGGAATATCCCGGCGTTGAGGAAGAGCAGGTCCAGTGACCCGAACCGCGCCGACACCGCTGACATCAGAGCGTCGGTGTCGGAGAGCACGCGCGCATCGGATCGGACGACGAGCACGTTGCCCGGGAGCTCGGACCGTGCCCGTGCGAGGGAATCAGGATTCTGTCCGGTGACCGCGACCTGGTAGCCGCGGGCGTGCAGCAGCTCGGCCGTCGCTCTGCCGATCCCGGTCGTCCCCCCGGTGATGAGGGCTGTAGGCATGGCAAACCTTTCGTCGCTGAAGCAGCGGGCGAGACTGCTTCATAAGCGGGGAACTCCCCGGTTGTCTCACCGTACACTGAACCGGGGACATCCCCAATTCGCTCCCGAGCCTCATCCGCCACTCACGATCGCGAAGGTCATGACACCTCCACGCAGCACCCTGCGCGCCGACGCGCAGCGCAACCGCGAGCAGCTGATCGTCACGGCCGCCGAAGCCTTCGCCTCCGGACGCCCGATCTCGCTGGATGCGATCGCCAAGCGCGCGGGAGTAGGGAACGCCACCCTGTACCGGCACTTCCCCACCCGAGAGGATCTGGTCGAAGAGGTCTACCGGGACCAGATCCGCCCCTTGCGCGAAGACGCGCGCACCCTGCTGGCTACCGAGCCGCCCGCCCAGGCCCTCCACGCGTGGATGCTCCGATTCGCCGACTGGGCCGGCGAACGACGCGGCATCTGCGAGGCCCTGGTCGCCATGAGCGCTTCCGGCCGCTTCGGCACCGGACCGGTCTGTGACGAGGTCCAGCAAATCCTGGCGATGGTGCTCGAGGCCGGCGCCACAGCAGGAGAACTGCGCAGCGACATCGACCCGACCGACGTAGGCGGCATCCTCGCCGGTTTGCTTTCCGTAGCCGGCGCACCCGAGCAGCGCCCCCAACTGAACCGCATGCTGGACGTCGTCGTCGACGGACTCAGGTCCCGCTGAGCGATACGCCAGCGGTTCGGCGAGGCGTCGGCCTGTGCCGGACGACATGGCTGCTGCCGCGGCGGTCGTGGTACCCCAGACCTGGGGGGAGGCCGCAGCGAGGCGGCCGAGATGCCGACACTGGCGGCGAAGGATGCGAAGGGGGTGAAGAGGAGTAAGGGGTACCGCCGCACCTGCTGGAACAGAGTGCAGAAGGTGGGAGGTGTGCTCCGCGGGGAAGGGGTTCTACCCCGTCCCGGGGGTGCGCCGGATCAGGACGATGGCGACGCCGACGACGGCCTGAATGGACGCCGCCCTTGCGTATCAGCGCACAGGTGACCTCGCCGAGCGGGGCGTACTGCCTACTAGCCGCGTACCCGGAAGCGCTGTAGCAGGTGGAAGGGGAGCAACTCGGCCAAGGTGTTCGGCTGTTGGACGCTCAGGGGTTGCTCGGCGCTGGGACGGCCGGGCATGACGTGGGCCGGGGGGACCCGCTTCCTCACTCGCGCAAGGAGCCGCAACTCGCCTCACTGGAGGGGGACTTGCAGCCTGGCCGACGGCACCCGAAACGGCTGGGGCGGGACCGTGTTGCCCGAAGTCTTCCAGACGGTGCCGGATGTCCTCCCGCACGGTGGCATCCGTCGGCCTGGAGCCGGACTTCATGGGCGAGGGACGCTGCGAGCGGGTGCTGAGCAGCCATCGACTGCGGCTGCCGTCGTCCGGCGGGGGAGCGGTGGACATCGGCGGTGGGTGAGGTCGGCCGCCGGGGTAGCCATACGGGCTGCGGGGCGGTGAACTGTCATGTGCCGCGCGCCGACTTCCGCTGGCTGGCACGGAGTTGTGCCGTTGCCACTGAGCGGTGGCGACGCGGTGACCGGCGGGGGCGCGCGCCCGCACGGTCGTCGGTTGCCGTGGGACGGGCGGCTCAAGTCGCACCGGCTGTGAAGGACCATCGCGTAGTGTCAGCATCGGGGGCGGGGATGGCACAACTCAAGGCTCTGGAACCGCAACTCATCGCCGGAGTGTTCCGATCGCCCGCACAAGTCGATCGCCGCGCCCGGATGCGCCGACTGCGCAGGGTGCCGCGGCCGATTCGGCGGGCGGCTCGCCCGTTGTTCTACTGGCCGTTGACGGCCAAGACCAAGGTTCTGCTGATCAGTCTGGTCTCCGGCGTGACCCTGCTGGCACTGGCCCATGCCGACGGCGTGCTCGGTCCGCCGGCCGACCCGGGCCGGAGATGGGCTCTGGACCACCTGTTCTCCGACAACGCCGACGTGGGCAGCGTCAGCCTGTCACTGCTGCAGGACCCGGCCGGCCTGATCGTACTGGCGGTCGTTCTCGTCACGCCCGTCTTCTGCTGCCAGCAGGTGCTGGCCATCTCGCACTTCGTGCAGATGAACGAGGGCAACGAAGGCAAACTCCAGCGTTCCTCCCACCAGGTCCGCCAACTCGATGGTCTGGTCTGCCAGGTCAACGCATGGTTCCGTTGGCTGGGCCGCGTAGACGTCTCCGTGGTCATCATGTCCGTCATGGCGATCGGCACAGCCAGGCTCTACGCCTTCGTCAACGACCATGGCCTCATGGAGACGTGGAACCCGACCCAGCTCCCGGACACGGTCTGGCGCTCCAAGGTCTACGCGGGCTGGTGGGCCAACTGGGACACCCACCGCGAACTCGCGCTGGCCTTGTGCGCGGCGGGCACGTACGCCTTCTACTTCCTGGCCAAGCAACTGGCCATGGGCGTCATCTTCACCGTCTACCTGCACCGGTCAAAGGCGCTCAAGTTCGGGGTGACCCCGAACATGAGATTCAACAGTGACGGCTTTCAAGGGCTGCGCCCCCTGCGTCAGTTCATGCTGTGGACCTACGGCTCCGCCCTGGCCCACCTGATCGGCCTGCTGGTCCTCTTCACCGTTTGGCTGCCGGCCGAACCATGGATGGTGTTCATCGTGCTGGTGGTCATGCTGGTCGACATGCTCGTGATCGTCTATCCGTCCTCGATCGGCTATCACTCCGCGTTGGCCGTCAAGAAGACCCACGTCGCAACGCTGTACGAGAGCAGTCTTCCGAGTGACGAGCGGGACGCGGCGATTGCGCAAGTCTGGTCCGATCCGGTACTTCCGGTCACGACCCGCAAGGCCATGACCGGCATCATCCTCTACCTGCTGGTCCCCGCGGTGCCTGCCCTGATCCCCTTGATCTTCCACTGAGCAGGGGGCGTTGGCGCCGGTGTACGGCCGGCACTCCACGTGCGGCCCGGGCGCGGGGGAGCCGATGCCCCCGGCAGTGTCGAGCGAGGAGTGCCGCTGCTGGCGGGACGGCTCCTGCGCGGTCAGACGGATGCGGGTGGGTGTGGAGGCCGGTAGACGACTCCGGCGGCGCAGGTGCGAGACAGGGCATGGGCCCTGTGGGCGTGGCCGGCGCGGGCCGGGGGAGCGGCGTGCTGCGTCGCCTCCGCGGTCAGACGTCGCGGACACGCCGAGCTGATCGTGCCGCTGCTCCCCCTCCGCGTTGCCCGAAATCCCGTGCGCCCGCCACGATGACCACGTGCCCGCCGACGTCCAGGGCGACCCGTGTGCGGGCGCCGCCTCGTGGACGGTGGCGGCCACGGCCATCACGCCGGGCGGTCCGCTGACGACGGCGCGAGCCCGAGCCAGAGGGGCACAGGGCGTCCACCTTCTCCCGAAGCGTGGGGCGGTCCGGGCGCCGGCGCGCCCGGTGAGAACCGGTGAGAACCGGTACCGAAGGCGGACCGGAGAGGCGGGCACCGGCTGTGCGGTGCCCGCCGGGCGCGCGGGCGGTCATGCGAGCCGGTGCGGCACCAGGACGGTGCGGCACCAGGACGGCGCGGGCGCTGGCCGGAATCTTTGCGAACAGCTCGCCCAGTACGGCGCTCTCCGCGAGTTCGCTGTGCAGCGGGAAGACCTCGCCGGTCAGGCCCGGCCGGCCCGCGACCTCGGCTGGGCCAGCGGGCAGGAGTCTGGACCGCTTCGGTCCGTCCAGGGCATTACAGCCGGACCGCTGCGGTCCGGTCAGCGCCGGACCCTTCGGTCCGTTCAGAGCGCGGTGGCAGCGGCGGTCGCCGGGCCCGGCGCGGGTCGGATGACGGTCGCGGGCGTCGCGGTCATCCGGCGGCTGCCGGGTTCCTCAGGACCTCGATCAGGCTCGCGTAGCTGTCCGAGCCGTGGCCTGCGGCCCTGGCCCGTTGCATGGCGGACTTCAGGAGTCGGGGCAGGGCGTTGTCGATGCCGCGGGACGCGGCGGCGTGGATGAGATGGTCGATGGCCGCGATCTGCACGTCGACGGTGGCGTCGTCGCCCGGGTAGCGGCCGGCGTCCACCTGGGGTGCGTAGGTGGTCAGGAAGCCGGCCACGGCGGTCAGCCAGCGGATCGCGACCGGGGTGAAGGCGGTGGCCGGTGTCTGGTCGGCGCCGACCAGCGCGGTGCCGTGCAGCCAGCCGGTCATGGTGGACCACATCAGGCCGAGCAGGGCGGCGTCGTAGAGGGAGGCTAGGCCCGGATCGGCGCCCAGATACAGGGGGTCGCCCAGGGACGCCAAAGTGGGACGGTGGGTTTCGAAGGCGGTGTCGGAACCGCTGTAGAGGAACATCATCTCCGAACTGCCGACTCCCGGCGGGGTGGTCATGATCGCGCCGTCCAGGTAGTCGGCGCCGTGCGACCGGGCCCATGCGGCGGTCTGGCCTGCCTGCTCGGGCGAGCCGGAGGTGAGGTTGACCAGCACCTTGCCCGCGAGAGAGTGGGCGACGGGGTCGAGGACGGTGTGCAGCGCCTCGTAGTCCAGTACGCAGGCGATGATCAGCGGGCTCGCCGCGACGGCTTCCTCGGGTGTGGCGGCCAGGCGGGCGCCCCGGTCGACCAGGGAACGGGCTTTGTGCGCCGAGCGGTTCCACACGGTGGTCTCGTAGGCCCGCTCCAGCAGCACGGCGGCCAACGCCGAGCCCATGGAGCCCAGTCCCATGACGGTTGCCGCCGGGTGATCAGAATGCATGCCACAACTCCCTGTAGGTCCGCCTGCGGCGGGTTGGTCACGTAAGGCCAAGATCGCAGTGCGCGGCGGCCGGGAACAGTGACGCTGGTGACGGCGAGCACCAAATTCCTGCCATACGCTTCACGGCATGAATCCTGGTTCCGTCGCCGTGGTCGTGACCGAGGACGTCGAAGTCCCCTCGTGGGATCTGTACGAACTGAGCATCCCGTGCACCGTCTTCGGGAAGCCGCAGCCGGACCTGGCCGACCCCTGGTACGACCTGCGGCTGTGCGGAACGGGGGAGCGCCGGCAGGACAGTTCTCCGGCCGGGGCCGGGCTGTCCCTGTGGACCCGCTACGGACTCGACGATCTCGTCGGTGCCGACACGGTCATCGTGCCCTCGGTCCCCGACCCGTGCGTCGACGAGGGCAGACCGCTGCCGCGGGCACTGATCACGGCCCTGCGCCACGCCTACGACGCGGGCGCCCGCATGGTCTCCTTGTGCACCGGAGCCTTCGCGCTCGCCGAGGCGGGGCTGCTCGACGGACGGCGCGCCACCGCTCATTGGATGCACACCGCTCAACTGGCCGAGCGCTACCCGAAGGTACGCGTTGACGACTCGGTGCTGTACGTGGACGACGGCGACGTACTCACCAGCGCCGGGCTGACCGCCGGGCTCGACCTCTGCCTCCATCTGGTACGCCGTGACCTGGGCGCGCACGTCGCCAACCAGCTGGCCCGCCGGATGGTGGTGCCCGCCCACCGGCCGGGCGGCCAGGCGCAGTTCATCGACCTGTCCGTGCCCGCCACCGACGACAGAAGCCTGGGACCGGTACTGGACTGGGCCCGTGCGCACCTGGACCAGCCCCTGACGGTCGAGGACCTGGCGCAGCGCGCAGCGATGAGCCCGCGGACCCTGCACCGGCGACTGCAGGCAGCCACCGGGACCACTCCGCTCCGGTGGCTCCTCAACCAGCGCCTGGCACGGGCCCAGAGCCTGCTGGAAGCGACGGACCTGCCCATCGAGAAGGTCGGGGAGCTGAGCGGCCTCGGCACGGCGAACAACCTGCGCCACCACTTCCTCAAGCAGATCGGCGTGTCACCGAGCGCCTACCGGCGGGCCTTCCCCCGGACGGTGTCCGGGCCACCTTCCTCCCCGCCTCACAGCCGACCGGCAGGGAAGCAAGGGCGGGCGGCGGACGCCAGTGGGATATAGTGGATCTTGCGCTGGTCGTCGTAACTCAACCCGACCGGTGATGCGTTGGTGGTCCAAGGAAAGACGCCCCGCTTCCTGCGGGGAAATGCAGGTGCAAGGCCTGCCCAGCGCTCGATCAAGGCCTGTCCACGCACAGCGTGGACAGGCCTTGCGTGTTCCCCGGCCGCCTGAGCACATCGACCGCGTACGTCGGTCAGACCCCCTCTGGTGAGGTACGAACAGCAGGACCTGGACCGTCGGATGTCCGGGATGCGGAACTCGGCGGGTCATCCAGCGGTCCATCTCCCGCGCTCGCGTGTCCGGCGCGGCGACGACAGCGGCTGACGTGGGGCGGGGTTGCCGGGAACTTGCGCCTCGCGCTGGAGTCCATCGAAATACTTGGCTAGCCACAGATTCGCTGCTAGGTTATGTGTCTAGCCACCAATCGATGGTGGCGCGTGAGGAGAGTTGTCGTGAGAGCCATCCTGTTCGACCGTTTCGGGGGCACGGAGGTGCTGCGCGAGGCGGACATCGACGTCCCGCAGCCCGGTCCCGGCCAGATCCGCGTCCGCGTCAAGGCGGCCGGGCTGAACGCGCTGGACGGCAAGATCCGCTCCGGGATGCTGGAGGCCGTCCGCCCGACGACCCTCCCCGCCGTCCCCGGTGGGGAGCTCGCCGGCGTGGTCGATGCCCTGGGGGAGGGCGTGAGGGACGTGCAGGTGGGCGATGAGGTGCTGGGTTGGTCGGACACCGGCTCGTACGCCCAGTACGCGCTGGCCACCACCGTGGTTCCCAAGCCCGCCGGCCTCGACTGGCGGCACGCGGTCGCGCTGCCGGTGGCGGGCGAGACGGCTGAGCGGGTCCTGAACCTGCTGGGGGTCGCCGCCGGGGAGACCGTGCTGATGCACGGCGCGTCCGGAGCGGTCGGCACTGTGGCGGTCCAGCTCGCCACGGCCCGCGGAGCACGCGTGATTGCCACCGCGGGCCCCTCCAACCAGGACTACCTCATCTCGCTGGGCGCCACCGCGACCGTGTACGGCGAGGGCCTGGTCGAGCGGGTGCACGCGCTGGCCCCCGACGGCGTGGACGCGGTGTTCGACCTGGCCGGGAAGGGGGCCTTGGAGGATTCCATCACCCTGCGGGGCGGCACCGAGCGCATCGTCACCATCGCCGACTTCGGTGCACGGCAGCTGGGCATCACCTTCTCCCAGGGGTCCCAGGAACGCTCGGCCGCCCGCCTGGCCGCCCTGGCCCAGGACGCCGCGACCGGCAAGCTCGTCACCACCGTCACCGCCTACCCGCTCGACCAGGCCGCCACAGCCCAGCAGGTCAGCGACGCCGGGCACGTGCGGGGCAAGCTCGTCCTCACCGTCGACTGAGCACCCCCGCCCACCGCACCCGCCGCACCCGCCGCACCCGCCGCACCCGCCGCACGCGCCGCCATCCCGATGGCCACCTGTTCACCACCGCACCGAAGGACCACACATGCTGCATTCCCTGTGGTCACCGACCACCGTCGGTGACATCTCCCTGCCGCACCGCCTGGTCATGGCCCCGATGACCCGTGACCGTTCCACGCCTGAAGGCGTACCGACCGAGCTGAACGCCGAGTACTACGCCCAGCGGGCCTCGCACGCGCTCATCATCACCGAGGGAACCCAGCCCTCCGCCGACGGCCAGGGCTACCTCCTGACCCCCGGCATCCACAATGACGAGCAGATCGCCGGGTGGCGCAAGGTCACCGACGCCGTGCACGAGGCCGACGGCCGGATCGTCATCCAGTTGATGCACACCGGACGCATCGCCCACCCCGACAACACCCCCCACGGGCGCCGGCCGGTCGCCCCCTCGGCGATCCGCCCACAGGGCGCGATGTTCACCGCTTCCGGGCCCCAGGAGATGCCGGTACCCCGTGCTCTGTCGACGCAGGAGGTCGCGGCGACCGTCGAGGACTTCCGCCGCGCCGCAGCGGCCGCCGTCGCGGCCGGGGCCGACGGCGTGGAGATCCACGGCGCCAACGGCTACCTGGTGCACCAGTTCCTGTCCGACAACACCAACCAGCGCACCGATGGCTACGGCGGCTCGATCGAGGGCCGCATCCGCTTCGCCGTCGAGGTCGCCGCAGCCGTGGCCGACGAGATCGGCGCCGAGCGCACCGGCATCCGTATCTCCCCCGGCAACTCCTACAACGACATCGCCGAGTCCGACACCGCCGAGCTGTATCCGGCACTCGTGCGCGCCCTCGGCCCGCTCCGCCTGGCCTACCTCCACATCCTCCACGCGGGCGACGAGGAGCTGCTGGGAACCCTGCGCGCGCTGTGGCCGACCACGCTGATCCTCAACCGGGCCGGCAGCGACCTGCCCACCCGCGCCGAGGACATCGACAACGGCACGGCGGACCTTGTCTCCGTCGGCACCCTCGCACTGGCCAACCCGGACCTGGTGGAGCGGCTACGCTCTGACGTGCCGCTGAACACCCCCGACCCGGCGACCTTCTACGGCGGCGGAGTGGCCGGCTACACCGACTACCCCACCCACACCGTCTGAGGAACCGCATCATGCCCGCCCCCGCACCCCGCGTCCCCACTACGGCCGACGAGGGACCGATGAGCTACGCGATCTTCCAGCTCGCCCGCGCTCACCGTGCCCGCGCCGCCGCCATGCTCCGCGAGATGGACCTGCATCCCGGACAGGAACTGCTGCTGATGCACCTCCTGGACCGGGACGGCCAGACCCAGTCCGAGCTGCTCGAAAGCGTCGGCCTGGACCACTCCACCGTCTCCAAGTCGCTACGCCGCATGCAGGACGCCGGCCTGCTCATCCGTGAGCCGGCCGCACACGACCGGCGCGTCATGGTGGTCCACCTCACCGACAAGGGCCGTGCCATGCGTGAGCCCTTGGCAGCCATGTGGCGGGACTTGGAGGAGACCTCCGCGCGGAACCTGTCGGCGCAGCAGGCGGAGTCTTTCGTCCACACCGCCTACGCCATCGCCGACGCGATCAACAGCCGCGCGGTTCCACGGGAAGAGCCCGAGTAGCCTCCCTCGGCTTGCACTCCGGTTCCAGCCTGGAAGCGGGCATCGTCTTGGGCGTTCCTGCGAAGTGGGCAGCGCTGCGGCGCACTCGGCTCGTGCAGGCCCGTGCTCGAAGCAGGACGGAACTCATCCGGGGAAAGGGCAACGCCCCCGCGCGGTTGGTGAGTTGTTCCCCGTCGCCGGTCGGCTGTACATCGACGACGGACGTCTCACCCGCGTCCGGGTCACCCGAGTCCCCGGCGAGCCGCCGGGTGTGGCGATTGATCGGGGGACGCTCCGGAGGCGGACGGCAGCGTGGTGCTGTCCGCCCGCCCCGCGTGACCGGAACGACGGACGGCGACCGCGTCGGCGAGTCGCGCGGCATTGAAATGACGGTGGGACTCGACCGGCCGCTCGGCGAGCGCGTCCTCCTGGACGCGTACACCGGCCGCCCAGTGGAGTGACCCGCTCCGCCTCCCGCCTCTGGACACCTCCCGCTCCGCGAGCAAGAATGAAAGGACTCTTTCGAAAGGAGTCTTTCAGATGGTCGACGGACAGGCCCCGCCCCCGCGGCGGCAGATCAAGGACTCCCGGCAGCTGCGTGCCCTGGCCCACCCGCTGCGGCTGGCGCTGCTGCAGTACCTGATGGCGGTCGGGCCGCGCACCGCCAGTGAGTGCGCGGCCGAGGTCGGGTCCAGTGCCTCCAACATCAGCTGGCACCTGCGGCACCTGGCGCAGTACGGCCTGGTCGAACCGACTGAGGCGTCCGACCAGCGCGAACGCCCGTGGCGCGCGGCCCAGGTCGGACTGGACTTCGGCGCGATGAGCGCGGACCCCGCCACCATGGCCGAACAGGACGCCCTGATCGTGGCGGGCCTCACGGAGGAGGACCAGCTCACCCGGCGTTTCCTGGCCCGTCGCGACACCCTTGACCCGCAGTGGCTCGCCACCGCCCGCCTGGACAACTACGTCCTGCGGACCACCCCGCAGGAGGCGCGGGAACTGGCGGAGAAGATCGACACACTGCTGCGGCCCTACCTGGCCACCGTGCGCGAAGACCCACCCGAGGACGCCGTGCTGGCCTACGCGGGACTGCGCCTCTTCCCGAGGCTGGACGCGGCGGGGCGAACCGTGTGACGGGCCCCGCCATAGCCGTACGGCACCCGCTGCGGGAGGCCCCCTTCGCCCGGCTGTGGATCTCCGGGCTGCTGTCCGAGACGGGCAAATGGGTCCTCCAACTGGCGCTGCCGCTCTACGTGCTGCAACTGACCCGCTCCGCCCTGATCACGTCCGTCGTGGCCATGCTGGGACTGCTGCCGAGCCTGGTCGTCGCGCCGGTCGTCGGCGCGCTCGTCGACCGCTGGGACCAACGCCGCTTCCTGGTCCTGGTGAGCGTCGCGCAGGCGGCGCTGCTGCCCGTCCTGCTGCTGGTCGAAGACCCCGGCGACCTGTGGCTGGTGTACCTCGTCACCGGGGCCGAGGCGGCCCTCACGGTGGCGTTCGAGTCGGTCAAGAACGTCACCCTGTCGACCATCGTGGCCGAGGAGCAACTGGTCAGCGCCAATGCCGCGATCGGACTGAACGTGTCGCTCGGCCGGCTGATCGGCAGCCCGCTCGGCGGCCTCCTGCTGAGCGCGGCGGGACTGCCCTACGTTCTCGGATTCGGTTCGGCCGCCTTCCTCGTCGCCGCCGCCCTGGCGTGGACGATCCCCAAGGGCACCGCAGTGTGCCGGGAGAGCGGCGGGGGCGCCCGGTTCTGGTCCGGCATCGGTGAGGGCCTGCGCACCCTGCGCGATGTCCCGACACTGCGGGGCACTTTCGTCTGCGTGGCGCTACTGGCCGTCGCCCAGGGCATGTTCGTGGTCCTCTTCCTCCTCTTCGTCACCGATCTGATCGACGGCGGTGACGCCCAGGCGGGCCTGCTGCGGGGTGTGCAAGCCGTGGGAGGTTTCGCCGGGACCGCGACCGCCGGCCTGTTGACCCGGCGGCTCGGGGCGCCACGCCTGCTGAGTGTCGGCGTCCTCGTCTTCGGCACGGTCAGCGCGCTCACCTGGAACCTGACGGTGACCTCCGCCGGCCTCGGCATCTACGTGGCGCTGTTCACCGCCGCGGGCGTCCCCGCGGTGTGGCTCGCCGCGGCGTGGCTCTCCCTCATCCAGGAGTCCTCGCCCCTGCCGGTCCGCGGCCGGGTGATGGCCTCCGTCCTCGGCCTGTCCGACGGCCTGCAGGCCCTGGGCATGCTCGCGGCCGGCCTGCTGAGCGGAGTGATCGGCACCCTCCCGGCCCTGGACGTCCAGGCCGCGTTGATCCTCCTGGCGGGCGTCCTCGCCCTGAAACTGCTGCCAGGCGGTCGTACGGCCAAGATCACGAACAGCGGTCCGGCCCGCGCGCCCACAACGCCCGCGCCGGGCGCGGCCGAGGCCCGGGACTGCGGCGGCGCCGAGGCCACCACCCGGACACCGCCCCGCCGCGACGAGCTCCGGTAGACGCGACGGCCAGTGCCGGGGGAGGGGGGCAACCGAGCGCACATGCTGCCCGCGAAACTGCCGGAACGGGCCCCCGGCCTCTGTTTGACTCCCTACGGAATCGAGCCGCGGCATCGCAGGCGGGGGTGAATCTCGCTGGTCAGACCACCACGGGAGCGTCCGAGGTCGGGACAGCAGGCCCCCCCTTTCCGGGCCCCGGCGGCATGCTGGTGGGCACGGACAATGGTGGAGCCGACCGACACGAGCCAGTCGATGTTCCCGACCGCGTCCGCCCTGGGCGGCCCGGAGCATGCGCTCGAACGTGCCGTCGAGAGCCCACCGGCGAAAGCGGGTGTGCAGCGTGGCCCACGGGCCGTACCGCTCGGGCACGTCCCGCCATGCCGTTCCGGTACGCAACTTCCCCACGATCCCGTTGAGCACCGTGCGGTCGTCCAGCCGTCTCCGGCCCCGCAGCGACACCGGCAGCAGTGGCCGGACGAACTCCTTCCGCGCATCGCACAGTTCATGGTGATGTATCACCCAACCCTGATCCACTACTTAAGATCATTTGAAGACACGGCCTAGGGGGATCATGGTCGCGGACCAGCCGGCGGAGACACAGAAGTAGGGGAATCATGGTCGCGTTCCACGCGTCCGCGCTGGACGGAGTCGCCCGCAACCCGGCGCTGCCGACACCGTTGCTGCTGCGCTTGCTCGTCTTCGACGGCGGCGGTGACGGCCCGCCCCGTCACGCCCTCCAGCGGGCTGGACTTCCCGAGCCGGCCGTCGCGGTGATCCTGGCTCACCCGGACCCGGGCGCTCGGATCGACTTCGCGATGAGCACCAGGGCCGAGCCCGCGCAGCGGGCCCGGCTGGTGGACGACCCTTCCCCGAAGGTGCGGGCCGCTCTCGCGTACGGACCCGAGTGGCGCGACCCGCGTACGACGGTCGCGCCGCTGCCGCACGACGTGTGCGCCCGCCTGCTCGACGACCCCGACCCATCCGTACGGGCGGCCCTGCTGGACTCGCCCCATCTGGTGCCGTCGTTCGTGGCCTTGCTGGCCACGCACCGCGATCCGGCGGCGCGCCGGAGCGCGGCGCGCGCATGGGAGGAGCTGCCGCCGGGCGAGCGGTCGGCGCTGCTGGCCGACCCCGACCCCGAGGTGCGGCGGGCCGCCGCACTGTGGGAGTGCCGACGGGACGCACGCATCACCGCCGGACTCCTGCACGATCCGAAGTCCGTCGCCGAGGTGCTGCGCCGTGGGCTCCTCCACCGCGCCGACGCCGAACGGTGCATCGCCGAGCGGAGGCACCTGGCCGCCCTCGCCGAGAACCCGTCGCTGCCCACCGACCTTGTGGAGCGGCTCGCCGTCGACTCCGACGAGGCCGTACGGCTCGCGGTCTCCCTGAGACCGGAACTGGACGAGACACGACGCATGTCGATCGACTTCACCGTGGGGGCCCTCGCCAGGGGGGACGTGGAGTGGGTACGGGACGGGCTCGCCGACCCCGAGGTGCTGCGACGGGCCGCGACCTCCGCCCACCCGCTGCTCCGGCGCACCGCCGCCCAGAGCCCCCACCTGCCGCCCGACCTCGTGCGCCTGCTCGCCCGCACCGAGGAGCCGCTGGTGGAGGACCTCTTGAGTGTGCACCACCCCGACACCCCGGAGGAGGTCCTGATGCGTGTGTACGCGCGGCTCGGTGGCACGTTCTCCGCCTGGATGGCGGAGACGCACCCCCGCTTTCCCCGCGAGGGTCTCGCCGCGCGCTACGCGGACCACCCGGACGGCACCTACCGTCGGCTGGCCGTCCGGGACCCGGCCGCCACACCCACGCTGATCGAACGGCTCAGCCATGACCCTGCGGTCTGGACACGCCAGGCGGCGGTCGGAGACCCGCGCCTCCCGTTCCACCGGCTCCGCGAGGCGCTTCATGTCCCTGAACTGGCCTCCAGCGCGGGTGCCAACCCGGCGCTCCCCGAGGACGAGATGGCCGCTGTCCTGGACCGGGCCGGCGTTCCCGCCTGACCGCCGAGCAGAACCGCCCGGCCCTGCGCCGCCCCCCTGCGGCTCGCCGGTCCCCGGATACGAAGGCCATGATCGACCGACCGGACATCCCCCAGTGCCCGGCCTCGGGGCGCGGCCCGACGTCGGCGAACGGCGGATCTGGTCCTGTTCGTTGGTCTCGTCGGAGGCGTCGAAGGGGAAGGGCGGGTCTTCCTGACATCTGTCAGGGACTGCTCCAGGGCGAGGCCCTCTAGGTTCCTTGCGAGTTCACCGAGCAAGCAGGAGCAGGAGGAGAACCAGTGGGGAAGATGCGGTCTTTGCAAGCGCTCGCGGTGGCGTCCGCGGCGGTGGCGGCGCTCTTCGCGTCGTCGGGCAGCGCCGGCGCGACGGACGGCGCGGGATGCCCCAGCGACGAAGTGATGTGCTACGGCTGGAGCGGTAACTGGAACAAGGACGGGGGAGTGATCAGCTACTTCCGCGGCAACGCCTGGGACCTCAATCTCGACCGGTACGTCGGATCCGGCACCGGTTCGGGTCAGGCGATCGGCAACAACGACGGGTCGCTGTTCGTGAACGCCCTGGACCGCACCCGCACCATCTACTACAACCCGTCCGTAGGCGGAGCGCGGCCTTCCGGCTACAACATCACCTATGGCTTCGGTGTGCGGACCTGCAACGACCACACCGGCTCCACCAACTGGGGTGTTCTGCCCTGGTACATCTGCAACAACGCCCGGGCGCACTTCGTCAACTGACCGGCAGCGGCGAGCCGTTCGCCCCGAGCTGTGGAACCTCTACAACGGCCGGCACGCCCCCGGCGAGCACGTCCGCGTCTTCCCGCTCAGCAACTGGACCGAGCT
>NZ_JBSFTY010000085.1:0-35882 GCF_053591515.1 Streptomyces sp. NPDC003011 | reverse complement strand
GCGGCGCCGGCCGGCGCCGCCCCCGCCAGGGCCGCACCGGCCAGCGTGCCGAGCGCCGCGAGCGACGCCAGGACCGATCTGCCCGCCGTGGACCGTCTTTGACGTCGTGTCACCGTGCCCCCTGATGTCTCGTCAGCCGTGCAGGACTCGGGGGAAGTGCACCAGAGGACCGGGACCGGCGCGATGTCTAGGCGCCGACGACCCGCGAACGGGTGAGGAAACGCACCCCCTCGGGTGCCTCCAGGGAGAAGCCGCTGCCCCGGCCCTCGACGACGTCGACGATCAGCCGGGTGTGGCTCCACAGCTCGTACTGGCTGCGCGACATCCAGAACATGACCGGCTCCTCGACCCCCTCCACGGCCAGCTCCGCGAGCAGCACGTCCGAGCCGCCGGTGCGGAACTCGCCGGCCAGGTAGCACATGGGGGCGCTGCCGTCGCAGCAGCCGCCGGACTGGTGGAACATCAGCGGCCCGTGCGTCGCGCGCAGTCGGCGGAGCAGGTCGGCGGCCGCGGCGGTCAGCGCGACGCGCGGGACCTCGTCGTACGGGGTGGGTGCGGATTCCTCGTCCATGGTCCCGACTGCAACACGGCGAAGGTTGCGAGAGGGTTGCGCCCGGCCCGGCGGTCAGGGGGCGTACGGCGTGGAGCGGGCCCGTCCGAGGTGAGCTGGGCCCGGCTCAGTACCGGGGGCGCGGAAAGGACTCCAGGGCGTCGGCGAGGCCCGCCGGGTCGGTGCCGACCTTGCGGTAGACGGAGGAGAGCAGATGCCGTACGCCCTGCTCCGTGAGGCGGAGATCCTTGGCGACCACCGCTGTCGGGTGGCCGTGGGCCGTCATCTCGGCCGCCTTCCGCTCGTGCGCCGTGAGCGTGTCCGTCTGCGCGTAGCGCAGGGGCAGCGGCCGCAGTCCCGCCGCGGAGAGCTCCGCCCTGGCCCGGCCGGCGAGCGCCTCGGCGCCGCAGTGGACGGCTCCCTCCAGGCCCTGGTAGAGCCGGTCCGCGGCGTCGTGCAGCCGGCCGTTGCGGGAGAGCGAGGCTCCGTGACCGACCAGCGCGCGGGCGAGGTCGTAGGCGGCGGGCGACCGCTCCAGGTGTTCCACGGCCTCCGCGTGCAGATCGAGTGCGGGCCGCCCGCCGGTCACCTCGGCCAGGGTGTGCAGCGCCTGGCCGATCGCGGACGCCGCGCCGAAGTCCCGGGCACGCTTGACGGCGTCCTGGGCGTGCCCGATGGCCCGGCCGGGCGCCGAGCGAGCCAGCGCGGACGCCAGGTGCAGCTGCCAGGGGCACCAGGCGGGGTTGCGCCAGTCCCGTCCGTCCAGCCAGTCCCCGACCTCGGTCAGCAGCCGCTCCGCCTCCGTGCGGCGTCCCTCCGCCAGCAGCAACTCGGCGTACACCGTGCGGGGATCGGGGTAGATAACCGCGTTCGGGACCACCTCGCCGTAGCGGTGGCTGTCGGCGAGGCGGCGGGCGTCACCGGTCCGTCCGCGGGCCAGCAGCGTCTGGATGAGGATGCCGATGGCGAACCACTGGGCGGGCACCGCCCCTTCGACCCGCTCGGCCGTGCGCAGGCCCTCGCGCACCCAGTGCTCCGCCTCCGCCAGACAGCCCCGGCGGTAGCGGATGTAGGCGAAGAGCGTCTGGCCGACGGCCAGATGGGAACCGCGCCATCCCTTGGTCTCGCACTCCGCCATCCCCTTGGTGAACAGCTCTTCGGCGCGGCGCGGCTGGTCGCAGTACATGAACGCCAGGGCGACCGAGACGGGCACCTCGAAACCCCGGTTCTCGTCGGTCCAGCTCATCCCGCCGCGCAGGGCGTCCTCGGCGTGTTCGAGGACCGTCTGCCGGGGCTCGCCGCGCAACAGGGCGTCCCACGCGCGCAGGCCCAGGATGCAGCGCTCCTCCAGTCCGCGTGCGGCCGGACGGCCCCGGCCGGACAGCTGCGCCGCCAGCCGGGTCAGCCTGCGGGAGCGGGCGGACGAGTCGGGCTCGTCGGTGCGGAACATGCTCCAGACGAAGTGGTCGGCCTGCATCCGCAGCCGCACCCGCGCGTTGGCGGCCGTCCGGGCCTCCTCGGCGGCCACGGTCGCGGCCTCCGCCATCCGGTCGGTGTGGGCCAGCGCCTGGGTGAGCCGGTACACGATGGAGGCCCGCAGCCCGGGGTCGTCCCCGGACTCCGCCAGCGCCGCGCGGAGATGGTTCACGGTGGCGGTGGGCTCGATGAGGAACGTCGAGCCCGCGAGTTCGTGCAGCAGGGCGGCGCGCTCCTCCGGCAGGGGCGGCTCCTGCAATGCCCGGGTCAGCAGGCGGCGGGCGGCTTCCGGAGCGCCGGAGCGCAGACACTCCCGGGCGGCCTCGCGCAGGCAGGCCACCGCCTCGGGCTTGCCCTCGCAGGGGACCTCCAGCAGGTGCCGGGCGGCCGCGGTGGGCCCGTGCCCCGCCGCGCGGACGGCCTCGGCGGCGGCGTTGTGGAACCCGACCCGCCAGGCCGACGGGATGGACCGGTAGATGGTGGTGGCGATCAGCGGGTGGACGAAACCGAGACCACCGCCCGGCCCCGGCTCGTCGGCCAGGATGCGGGCGTCGCGCAGCCTCTCCGCCGCCTCGGCGGCGTCCTCGCGGCCGATCACCGCGATGGCGGCGGCGAGTTCCGGCGAGAAGGGCGCACCGAGGACGGCTCCCGCGTGCGCGAATCGGACGGTGCTCGTGCCGAGCCGCTGGAGCCGCTCGATCAGCCCCGGCCCCTTCACGGCGGCGGCGAGGACGCGCATCGCGGGCAGGTCGTCCCTCGTGCCCCTGATATTCCGCCGGCCGAGCCGGATGGCGAGTTCGACGGTCTCGAACGGGCTGCCCCCGGTGACCGTCCAGCACTCCGCGCAGAACCCGTCCTCGGCGGTGTCCCCCACCTGCTCCCTGACGATCCGCGCCACGCCCGCGGTGGTGAGCGGCGCCAGGGCGCAGGGGCGACTGCCGTGACCGTCGGCCAGGGCACGGAAGGCGGCCGCCTCGCACGGCAGTTCGTCGGGCCGGTAGGCGACGACGATCAGCAGCGGCAGGTCCGCGGCCCGGGGAGCGAAGGAGGTGAGCCAGCCGAGGGACTCGGCGTCGGCCCAGTGCAGATCGTCGAGGAGCAGCACGACGGGTGCCTTCCTCATGACCGCCAGCCGCGTCATCACCCAGTCCAGCCCGTCGCGCACGCCGGTGGGGTCCGGCACATGGTCGGTGTCCGCGGCCTCCAGGCCGAGCGCGGCGGCCACGATGCCGTACCAACTGCCGAGGAACGCCCGGCGTTCCGCCTCCTCCATCGACGCCAGGGCGGGCTGGACGAGCTGGCGGACCACGTGGAACGCCAGCTCCTGCTCCGCCTCGCCGCCCCTGCCGGAGAGCACCCGGAACCCGTCCGCCGTGGCGCGGGCCCGTGCTTCCGTCATCAGCGCCGTCTTGCCCAGCCCCGCCGGACCGGTGAAGGCGAGCAGCCCGCCGTACCCGGTGCGCGGTCCGCCGTCGGCCACGGCGCGCAGGTCCGACAGCGCCGCGTCGAGCGTCGCCAGTTCCTGACGGCGCTCCAGCAACTGCCGTGACCGGGTGATCGGTTGCCGTGACCCATGCGCCATCTGCCCTACCGCTCTCTGTCGTTCGACCACCGGGAGGCAGCGCAGAGCGTACGCCTCACGGGGAGCGGTGCGGACGAGTTCGCGAACGGGCACACCAGGGAGGGTGAATCACCCGCAGTCGTGGCGTGCGAGGCCCGCCGTGCGGGTAACGTCGGTCGGATGCACCTCCCTCGGGAACGCGGTGACGGAAGACCTCACGCGAGCGTGTGAGGGCCTACGGCATCGCGGGTGCCGTCGCGGTGTCCGCGTACCGCGGCACGGTGCGGGACCAGTGATAACACCCGCGGATCCAGCCGATCATGCCGTCCACATAGCCGAGGGCCGCGGGGCTCAGCGTCGGTTCGATCTCCGCGTAGAGACTCTCGAACTCGCTGATGGCGCCGTTGATCTGCTGGACGGCGAGGGTGACGGCGGCCGGCAGGGAGCAGCGGTGGGCGCGCTGGTGGGCGAGTGCCAGATTGATCATGTCGCCCGCTCGTTGTTCCTTCACCGCGGAGAACAGGTCCGCCGTCCACACGGCCGCGTCGACCGACAGGCGGCTCAGGCGCCGCATGACCGGGTGATGCAGTTCCTCGGGGGCGGACTCGGTGGGCTGCGCCGCCTCGTACAGCGGGTAGAAGGGCTCGACCCCCGCGGTCAGCGACCGTATGGAGGTGCACAGCCCGGTCCGCAGCGGGAAGGGGCCGTTCTGGGCCACCGACTCGTACAGCAGGCCGTGCACGTACTCACGGCTGCTCCAGGCCCAGCGGGCGGCCTGGGCCGGTGTGCACCGTTCCTGGACCTGTCGGTACAGGTCGGCCAG
The DNA here is from genome assembly GCF_053591515.1 of Streptomyces sp. NPDC003011. Classification (NCBI taxonomy): domain Bacteria; kingdom Bacillati; phylum Actinomycetota; class Actinomycetes; order Kitasatosporales; family Streptomycetaceae; genus Streptomyces; species Streptomyces sp. NPDC003011. The sequence goes on along the minus strand of NZ_JBSFTY010000085.1, from coordinate 31,472 downwards.
GGCCGTCCCGAGGACGGTGGTGGGCGGCCGGCCGTCCCGCAGGATCGCGACGCTCTCGCACAGCATGGGCAGCAGCCGGTCCGGCCATCGCCGGCCGGTCTGTTCCGCCCGGTCGTCGAAGACGAACTGGTAGGCGATCTGGTTCGCCACGATCTGGAGGATGTCCGCGTCCACGCCCGGGCTGGTGCAGGAGGCGAGCTCGGCCGGGCGGGTGGAGGAGAGCATCGCGGTCACCCCCGGTTCGCCGCTGAGCCCCTGCTCCCGCAGCCATTGCTCGACGCCCGCCACCGCCGCGGACTCGTGGGGGTTCCTGCGGAACGCGAAGGGCATGTGGAGACGGGCGTCGACCAGCTCCTTCAGTGTGGTGTGGGGTGTGCCGGGCCGGGCGAGCGTGCTTTCCTCATGCGTCATCGACACCGTGGTCACCTGCCGTTCGGGCGTCCGGAACTCGAAGGGCGACGTCACCCCGGTGTGCGGGCGCGTCGGCGCGGGCCGGCTGCACCGTCGTACGACCGCGTGGTTCACAGGTCATCACCAGCGACCTCGGCCCCAGGGTCACCGCCGGGCGCGGCCGTTCGACGGGGCCGGGCGGGTGGCGCAGCCGCCAGCGGCCGGCGATGACGGCGACGGCCACGACCGCCTCCGTCATGGCGAACGCGTCGCCCAGGCACTTGCGGCTCCCCGCGGCGAACGGGACCATCGCGCCCTGCGGTCCGGGCGCGGCCTGCCCGGGCAGCCAGCGGTCGGGGAGGAACCGGTCCGGGTCGGGGAACGACGCGGGGTCGTGCTGGAGGAGATAGGGGCTGTAGAGAACGGTGGATCCTTTGCGGAGGGGGTGTCCGGCGAGCCGGGTGTCCCGGGTCGTGACGCGGGTGAAGAGCCAGCCCGGAGGGGAGTGACGCAGCGTCTCCGTGACGATGTTGCGGGTGTGGACGAGGCGCGGCAGGTCGTCGGCGGCGGGGCGGGTGCGCCCGGCGAGGACGGTGTCGAGTTCGGTGTGCAGGCCACGCTCCGCCTCCGGGTTGCGGGCCAGCAGGCCGAACGCGGAGGCCAGACACAGGGCGGTGGTCTCCACTCCGGTCAGCAGGAGCGTGATGAGCTGGTCGTGGACCTCCCGCTCACTGGCCGGGGGCACCGCGTCGCCGTCGTCGCGCGCGGTCTCCAGCAGTGTGCCCAGCAGGTCGTCGCGGGGGGTGCCCCGGCGGCGCTCGGCGATCACGCCGTCGATGATCGTGTGCAGGCGGGCGACCGCGTGCCGGTAGCGGCGGTTCGCGGGGGTGGGCAGGCGGAAGACGCCGTCGAGCGGTACGACCGTGCGCACGAACAGTCCGCGGACGACGTCCGCGAGACAGTGCCGCACCTCGGCGGACCGTGCGGCGTCGAGGGAGCCGGAGAAGAGGACGCGGCTGATCACCCGTGTGGTCATGGCCGTCATGGCGGCGCTGACGTCGATCTTCCGCCCCGCCTGCCACGCGCGGGACACCGCCTCCGCTTCCTCGGCCATCAGGTCCGTGTGCTCGGCGACGCGGGACGGGCGGAACGCGGGCTGCAGCAGCCTGCGCTGCCTGCGGTGCTCGGCGTGCGGGCAGGTGACGACGCCGTCGCCCATCAGCAGCCGCAGCCTGTCGTACTGCGTACCGCCCTTGTCGAAGGTGCGGGTGTCCCTGAGCATCTCGTGGACCAGCTGCGGGTGGCACACCACCCAGGCGCGCAGGGGGCCGAGCCGTATCTCCACCAGATCGCCGTGTGCGGGCAGGGAATTCAGGAATTCCAGCGGGCGGCGGAACAAGGCGATACCGTGGGTGAGAGGCGGGAATATGCTGGGAGCAGTACCCACTGTCCACTTTCGCTCCGGTTCAGGGACAAAGGCGCTCATCGAATACCACCTGTCTCAGCGGAAACACAGAATTCGGTGATGTTTCACCGACTTGGTACTTGAAGCATGTCCTGCCCAGTTCAGCCTGCGCACTCATGTGCGGAACCCTTTCTCCTGGGGGGCGCACGGGAGCACGGAGAAGCACTCGGGGAATTCGCGGCAGGGACTCATTCGCATCGCGCGTCGATTTACGTCCCGCTGCTTCGCCTGCGTCTCTCCGGCACGGGGAATTCCCATCGCTTCATCGGTTCATCGAGATATTGGTCCACCGCTCCACCGCTCCACCGCTCCACCGATCTCCGATCCACCGATCCACCGATGACGAGAGCGGCCCCTGCCGGACCGGGCGCGCACCTTGCTTGCGCGGTGCGCCGGGCGCACGCTGGTCGTATGGCTGCGCACGACGGCCCCACGCTCATCACCTCGGTCCAGCGGGCACTGCGGCTGCTGGAGGCGGTGAGCGCGCACGAGAACGGCGCGCCCGCCAAGCAACTGGCGCGGGAGACGCGGCTGCCCCTGGGCACCGCCTATCACCTGCTGCGGACGCTGGTCCACGACGGATACCTGCGCAAGCTGGACGACGGCGGGTTCGTGCTGGGCGACAAGCTGCGGACGCTGCACACCACCGGCCGCGGACAGGCGCTGCTCAGCCGGGTCCGTCCCACGCTCGCCGCGCTGCGGGACCAGCTCACGACCGCCGCCTACCTCACCTTCTACGAGGAGGGCGAGATCCGGGTCGCCGAGATTGTCGACGGCCCCCGGACACCTCGCGTGGACCTGTGGGTGGGGTTCGAGGACGCGGGGCACGCCACCGCGCTGGGCAAGTCGGTGCTGCGGGAGATGGACGACGAGGCCCGTAAGGACTATCTCTCCCGTCACCACCTCGCCGACCTCACCCCACGGACGATCACCAGCCGCCCGGAACTGCTGCGGCGGCTCGACTCCTCACCGGTGGCCCCGGCCGTCACGGACGTGGAGGAGTACGCCCTCGGCACGGTCTGTGTCGCCGTGCCCGTCTACAGCGGGGACACTCTCGGCTCGCTCGGCGTCTCCCTGCCGTCGGACCGGCTGTCCCGGCTGCCGGAGATCCGGGACCGGCTGCTCCCGGCCGCGAGCCGCGTGACCAGGAGCCTGTCGCTCACCATCTGAAATCCCCCTCCTTGTGGCAGCCGCCCGGAACCCGTTCCCTGGAGGAAACAGGCATTTCGGATGTGTGCCCTGCGCACAGGTGAGGACTGCGGACGGAACATGACTCAGGCCCGAGACCACGGCGGCGACCACCGCTCGGCACGGCCGTTCAGGCACCGAGCGGCAGGTTCCGGGGCGTCGGCCCTCAGACACGCCGCCGCGCAGCTGGCCGCCGGGACGCCCGTCCTGCCCGTGCTGATCGTCGCGGTCATCGTGCTCGTCGACCTCGTCGGCGGGCCGGGCATGATCTGGCTGCCGCTGCTCGCGGCCGGCCCCGCGCTGGCCGCCACCACCAACGGGCCGCACGGTGTGTGCTGCGTCGGTCTGCTCGCCGTCGGACTGGGCTGGGCGCTCGGGATCCGGGACGGGGTGCCGGGCCGCGAGCTGGCCGTCGTCCTGTCCGCCCTGGTGGCCGTCACCCTGGCGAGCGGCCTGGCCGGTGTGCTGCGCGGACGGCGTGAACGGGTGCTCGCCGCGGTCCGTTCCGTCGCCGAGACCGCCCAGCACGTACTGCTGCGGCCCGTGCCGGAGACGGTCGGCCCGTTCCAGGTGGCCGTCCGCTACAGCGCCGCCGCCGCCGAGGCCCGGATCGGCGGGGATCTCTACGCGCTGATACCCACCCCGTACGGCGTCCGGCTGATCGTGGGCGACGTGCGGGGCAAGGGACTGCCGGCCGTGGGCACCGCCGCGCTGGTGCTCGGTGTCTTCCGCGAGGCCGCCTACGACGAGCCCGACCTCCTGGCCGTCGTCGACCGGATCGAACGGAGCCTGGCGCGCAACCTGGGTCACGACGACTTCGTCACCGCCGTGGTCGCCGGATACCCCCGGGAAGGGCAGCTGGAGATGGTGAACTGCGGACATGCGCCACCACTGCTGGTCCGCGCGTCCGGCGGCGTCACGGCCGTGGAGCCCACGCAGCCGGCTCCGCCCCTCGGGCTGCGGGCCCTCTCGGGCCAGACCCCCGGCCTTCAGGTGCTGCCCTTCGAGGACGGGGACCAACTGCTGCTCTACACCGACGGGGTCACCGAGGCCCGCGACCGCCGCCGCGCGTTCTACCCCCTGCTCGACGGGCTGGCCCGCCACGTGTGCGAGGACCCGGCGCACACCGTCTCCGCGCTGCACGACGAACTGCTGGCCCATGTGGGCGGTCGACTGCACGACGACGCGGCACTGCTGCTGATCCGCAAGCCCGCCGTCCCCGGACAGCGGGCTGCGGAGGCGGCGACGGCCCCTGCGGCGACCGCTTCGGCGGCGGCCCCTCTCGAACCGGCGTACGGCCGGAACGAGAACCGCTGACGGACGGCCGCAGCGGCCGGCCGTCAGCGACTGGTCGTCACGTGCCGATGGTGATGATGCCCGCCGTCGCCGCGCCGGTCCGGTTGTCGTGGACGACGTCGCCGGTGGACTTCTTCCAGATCCTGATGCGGAAGGTGTCCGGGCGGTCGGTGGCCGTGACGCGCACCCCGTAGCCGCCGGTGCCGTTGACCGTGCCGGAGCCCTGGAACTGGGCTTCGGAGCCGGTGACCACCAGCCAGTCCAGGGAGGTGGAGCGGAACTTCAGCTTGGCGGCGGCGTAGTCGAAGGTGGCGTTGCCGGCGGGAGCCGTCGCCCCCTTCTTGTACGTGGCGCCGAAGGAGAAGTGCGCCGGACCGGTCAGGGTGGGCTTGGCGGGGTAGGCGCCGGCCGGAGAGGCGATGATGCCGGCGCCCGCGACGGGACCGGCCGCTCGGTCGAAGACGATCAGCTCGGGGAGCGTCGTGCTGTCCGAGGCGCCGTCGTCGTCGGTGACGGTGAGCACCGGGCGGCGGATGCCCGCCTTGGTGTAGGCGTGGGTGGCTTCGCAGCCGGAGGCGGTGACCGTACCGGTGGTGGGTGCGGTGCCGTCCTTCCAGTCGACCTCGCAGGTCTGGGTGTCGGCGGCGCCCGGGTCGGTGAAGCCGGCGCTCACCGCCACGCTCCCGCCGACGGACACCGGGGCCGTGGGCCCCTCGGCCGAGGTGATCACCGGGGCCGCGTTGCCGACGGTCACGGTGAGCGTGTCGCTGCTGCGGCCACCGGTCAGTGTGACCTTGTACGTGCCGTCGTCGGCGCAGGTGATCGTGGTGAGGACGGCGCCGGGGTCGGAGAAGGCGCAGGTTGCTCCGCTCTCCACCGTCCACGTGGGGTCGCCGGCTCCGGAGAGGGTGCCGGTGAGGGAGATCGCGCCCCCCTCGGTGCCGCTCGCGTCCGGACCCGCGTGCACGACGGTGACCGGGGCGATGCTCGTCAGGGTCGGGACGACCTTCTTGATCAGGCCGTCGGAGCCGAACTCCAGCTTGTCGATGGTGGTTTCGCGGTGGGTGCCGTCACCGCCGGGGATGGCGAAGCGGTGGTAGGCGATGTACCAGTCGTCGGTGTTCGGCACGTGGACGACGGAGTGGTGGCCGGGGCCCTTGATGCCGAGGGAGAGGTCCTTCTCCAGGATCACGCCGCGCTTGGTCCACGGGCCGGTGGGGGAGGAGCCGGTGGCGTAGGCGACGCGGTAGTTCTCGTCCCGGGTGTCGTTCTCGGACCACGTGAAGTAGTAGGTGCCCTTGCGCTTGATGACGAAGGTGCCCTCGTTGTAGCCGCTGGGGGTGATGTCCTCGACCTTCGAGGCGTCGAAGGAGACCATGTCGTCGTTCAGCGGCACGACGTACGCCCGGCCGTTGCCCCAGTAGAGGTACGCCTGCCCGTCGTCGTCGGTGAAGACGGCCGGGTCGATCATCTGGCCGGTGTAGGCGCCGCGGGCGATCAGCGGCTTGCCCAGGGGGTCCTTGAACGGGCCGGTGGGCGAGTCGGCGACCGCGACGCCGATGTTCGTGTCGGCGGAGTAGTAGAAGTAGTACTTCCCGTTCTTCTCAGCCGTCGTCGGCGCCCAGGCCCTGCTGTCGGCCCAGGTCACGTCCGGACCCAGGTCGAGGATGACGCCGTGGTCCTTCCAGTGGACCAGGTCGGTGGAGGAGTACGCCTTGAACTGCGTGCCGCTCCAGCCCGGGAAGCCGTCGGTGGTCGGGTAGAGGTAGAAGGTGTCGCCGAACCGGACGATGTTCGGGTCGGCGTTGAGCCCGGGCAGGACCGGGCTCCTCATCTCCAGTGCCGTGACCGTCCAGGTGCGCCTGGCGCCGTCCGAGCCGGTCACCTGGTACGTCACCGGCTCGGTGAAGTCGTGCAGCGTGCCGGAGGCGGGGCTGATGGACGCGCCGTGGGCGAGGGTGAACTCCGGTGCCAGGGCGGTGAGATCGCTGCCCTCGGCCAGCGGCAGAGTGATCTTGCTGCCGGCGTCGTCGATGATCGCGTCGGTCTTCAGCGCGGGGTGGGCCGCCGCGGCGATGCCCGTGGTGTTGCCGCTGAGCTCCAGGACCTCGGCGGGCGACAGGGCCCGGTTGTAGATCCGGAAGTCGTCGACCTCGCCGCCGAAGTAGGGGTCGGGGGAGTACAGGGACCTGCCGATGTAGCCCGAGTAGCCCTTGGCGGGGTCGTAGAGCTCGGACGGCTTGATGGTGACCCCGGTGGCGCGGGCCGCCTGGATGCCGTCCACGTAGAGGACCGCGGTCTCGGTGGCGCTGTCCACGGTGACGGTGACGTGCTGCCACTCACCGGGGGTGAGCGGGGAGCCCGCCGTCATCTGCTTCTCGCCCGACCAGGTGGCCTTCGTGATCGCGGAGAAGAGCTTGCCGCCGCCGTTGGAGGGGGAGGCGAAGAGGTACTTGTCGCTGTCGGGACCCAGGCCGAAGAGCCACTGGAAGTTGTCCCCGCCCTTCCACTTGACGTGGGTGGAGACGGTGACGCTGTCGGCGTTCTTCAGGACGCCGTTCGGGATGGTGACGTACGGCGAGGTGGTCGAGCTGCTGGTACCGCCGGACATCTTGAACGAGCCGCCGTCGACGCCGGTGCCGAAGTCGGGTGTCCGCACGTACGTGCCGTGGTAGCCGTGGCCGCTGGTGTCGCGGGCGATGTTGCCGCCGGTCTCGTCGAAGTCGTAGTCCAGGAGCAGGTCGGCGGGTACGTCGGGGCCTTCGGCGGAGACCGTGACCTCGGCGTTCAGGATGGTCCCCCCGGGCAGGGTGCCCGTCACCGTGAAGGTGCCGGCCTGTGCGTACGCGGCGTCCGGTACGTCCGCCCAGTCGACGGAGACGGGACGCTCGACGCCGTCGGCGTACGTCGCGATGACGGTGGCCGGCAGGACCGGCGCTTCACCGATCCGGGTCTTCGCCTCGATGTCCTCGACGCTCTCCACGAGCTGGTCCGGCTGGTAGGCCCGCAGCAGGCGGTCGTACTCGGCCTGGGTGACCGGGAGCACCGTGCCGTGCCGGGGCTTGGCGGGCAGGTCGTAGCCGGTGGACGGGGTCCAGGCGCCGGAGCCGAGGTCCGTCGTCTCGAACGGGATGTAGCCGCGACCGCCGAACTCGTCGAGGAACGCGTACCACTTCTCCTCGGTGTTGGACTTGAACACCAGGGGCCCTTCGGCGGCGTTCATCGCGCCCTTGCCGATGCCCTCGGCGACCGCGGTCCAGGACGTGTCCAGGAGCGAGTCGCTCTTCTCCTCGAAGACGAACTTGCTGTTGGGCGTGGAGGAGGTGTTGTTCCGCTCGTCCTTCGACAGGCGGAAGTACGTTCCGTCGTGCTGGATCACCGTCGAGTCGATGACCGAGTAGCCGCGGTCGATCCAGACCTTGGGCTCGCTGAAGGTGTGGAAGTCGCGGGTGGTCGCGTACATCATGCGGTTGTACGTGTCGCCGGAGTGCGCCGCGTTGTCGTACAGCTTCGACGCCCAGAAGACCACGTACGCGCCGAGCTTCGCGTCGTAGTACGCCTCCGGCGCCCAGGTGTTGCCCGCGCTGTCGGGGGAGACCTTCACCAGCCGCTGGTCCGTCCAGTGCACCAGGTCGGTGGACTCCCAGACCATGATGGACTTGCTGCCGGTGCGCTGGGAGGCGTCCCAGTCGCCGTTGCCGTAGATCCTGAGGTCGGTGGCGATCTGGTAGAACTTGTCGCCCTCGGGGGAGCGGATGATGAACGGGTCGCGCAGGCCCTTCTCGCCGAGCGTGGAGGTCAGGACCGGCTTGCCGTCGTTCAACTCCCGCCAGCGCAGCGGGTCGTTGCCCTTGCTGAGGGCGGCGTACAGCTGCTCGCCGTCCGCGGTGCCCTCGCCGGTGAAGTAGCTGAACATGTAGCCCTTGAGGGCTTCCTCGGCAGGCAGTTCGGGCACCTTGGCGGGGAAGACGCGGGTGGCCTGCGCGTCGCCCTTGGTGACGGTCGCGGTCAGCTCGACGGTGGTGGCGCCGGCGCCGTGCGCCGGGCGGTGCACGACCCCGTCGGCGGCGATGACGTCCGGGTTGGCGGAGGACCAGGTGACCCGGGTGGCGAAGTCACCGGTCGCGGGGAGGGTGAGGTTTCCCCTGACGTCGTCGAGGTTGCGGACGGACAGGGCCTCGGCGGCCTGTCGGGTGGCGGTGGCGTCGTCGAAGGCGGCGGGGACCGTGACGTCGAAGCTCTTGGTGGCGGTCGCGGTGCCCTTGGTCAGGGTCGCCGTGAGCGTGGCGCGTCCGTCCGGCTCGCCGGAGGCGGGACGGGTGACCTTGCCGGTGGCGGACACCACGGAGGGGTTGTCGCTCGCCCAGGCGATCCTGGAGCCGCCGGCCGTGCCGGTGGCCGGCAGGGTCAGGTCGGAGACGACGGCGCCGGTGTCGCCGAGGGTGAGGGCGGCCTTGTCGTCGGCGAGGCCCTGGGTGGCCACGGGGAGGGAGAGCTGCTCGACCTCCGGGCCGGCCAGCGCGCGGTCGTACACCCGGAAGTCGCGGATCCTGCCCTTGAAGAGCTTGTCCCCGGGATACACGGACTTGCCGACGTGGTTGGCGGTGGTGGTGCCGGCGCCGATGGCGCCCGGGGTGATGGTGACCGCCGTGTTGCGGGCCACCTCCACGCCGTCCTCGTAGAGCACCCCGGTGGTGCCGGTCTGGGTGTAGGTGACCTGCTTCCACACTCCGCGGGTCAGGCTGCCGGAGCCGGACGGCCGGGTGGTCTGCTCGGTCGACCAGTTGCCGGTGGCGACGGAGGTCCGGAAGCTGTCGCCGGTGGTGAAGAGGTAGCCGTTGCCGGCGGTACCGCTCGTGTTGCCGAAGCCGTAGAGGAAGTACGGGGTCGCCTGGGCGGAGTCGATCTTCACGTCCATCGAGACGGAGATCGACGTCATGCCGCTCATGATGTTGTCCGGCACCTTGACGTAGGTGTCGGAACCGTTGAAGGCGAGCCCCTGCCCCGTCCCCGACCAGTCGGCGGTCCCCCTGACCGTGCCGTCGCGGCCGTTGCCGGAGGCGTCGGTGACGGTGCTGCCGGAGGCGGCGTCGAGCTTGTACCAGAGGGCCAGGCCGTCGGTGACGTCCGCGGTGTCCGCCGCCTGCGCGGGGAGGGCGGGCGCGGCGAGGCCCAGCAACAGCGACGCGGCGGTCAGGCCGGCGACACGGCCCGCCCAGCGTCTCGCGCGGCTGCGCGGACCTGCGATGTACGTCATGTCGGATTCCCTGCTGAGGCATGGCTGACGGAGGAAGGAAGAAGGCAAGGGGGAGGCGGGCCGGGAACCGGGGGCCGCGACCGCGGGCACCCTGTTTCGGCTCTGTGACGTCGTGTTGCGAGAGTGTCAATCGGGGTGTGGCGCAGCGTCAAGGGGTTTCGAACGATGTCCGGCAGGCCGAACAGTCCTGGACCTCGCGCCTGAGCCTCCCGCACGGGCGGGAAGGGGAGTCCGGCCGCGGCTCCCCTTCCCGCTCCGCCGTCAGCGTCGGACGAGTTCGAGCCGGTACGTCCGGGTCCGTGCCCCGTCCTCACCGGTCACGGAGACGACGGCCACGGTCCGGCGGGGCTCGTCGGACCGCTCGACCGAAACGGTCGCGTAGGGATCCCGTGCGGTCACGGTGACGGCCGCGCGCCCAGGGGCGTCGGTGACGACCCGGTAGACGGCCGTGTCGGGGTCGAACCCCGTGACCGGTTCTCCGCCCACCTCGATCGACGCGGCGGCGGCGTCCGAGGAGACCCCAGGGGTCCTGGCGTACACCTCGACCTCGCTCATCGTGATGTAGCCGCCCTGGCGTGCGGTCATGACCACCCGGACCCCGGTCGCCGGCCCTGCCTCCAGCGGTACGGTGACCACCGGCGAGCCCTCGGCCTCGACCTCGACCTCGTCGCTCGCGTCGGCCCACGCGCCGTCGTCGGCGCCGCGCACCTGCGCCTTGAGGCTCGCCGGGAGGGAGGCGGAGCTCCCGTCCCGGTGGAAGTGCGCCACGACACGGGTCAGGTCGCGCGGCTTTGGCAGCGTGAAGGTGAGGGTGTCGGAGGGGTTCTTGGCGGTGCCCGGCTTCCAGGTGGACCAGGCCTTCTCGGACAGTTCCCCGTTGCGCAGGCGCTCCGCGGAGTACCCGTTCTCGGTGAACGTGGCCGCCAGCGAGACGTCGTCGTCGGGCGCGATGTTGGCTTCCGCCGGCTCGGTGACCTGCACGCGCACGGTCGCGCCGGCCGTGCCGCCGCCGACGATCCGGGCGAGGCCGCGCAGCGTCACCACCCCGGGCCTGTCGAACGCCCCCTCGGACACCGGGTCCCAGGTCACCGGGAGGTCGGCCCGGCCGCCGTTCGTGCCGACGCCGACGACGGCGGCCGGCAGCTCCGGCTCACCGCCCACGTACGTCTTGGCGCGGCCGGGGAGGGTGGAGGCGATCGTGTCGACGGTGACGACCGCCGTCGCGGCGATCTCCCGCCCGAGCGGATCGGTGGCCCGGCCCGTGACGCGGACCGTGCCGGGGTGACGCCACTTCCGGTCCGGGGGAAGGTTCCACACCACGGGGAGGGACCCCCGGGCGCCGTCCCGGTACACCGGCGTCACCGTCCGCGCAAGCTCCGGTGGCAGGCCTGGGACGGTGAACGCCTCGGCCGGCTCGGTGCGCAGCACCGTCTCGTCGGTCACGGTCCAGCGCTGGTTCGCCGCCGAGGTCGGGGTGTACGTGGACACCGTGGCGCCGTCCGCGGAGGACTGTCCGGTGACGTCGAGGAGGCGGCCGGTGGCGGCGTCGACGAACGTCCAGGTGCCGTCGCCGGTCGTCGACATGATCCACTGCGCCGTGTCGTCGGCCCCGCCGGCGTCCGGGTCCTCCAGGACGGCTCGGCCGTCGCGCACCGCGAGGCGTTTGCCGGTGGTGGCGCTGGTGACGGCGTAGCGCTCGCGGTGGCTGGCGCCAGGCGTCAACTGGCGTACGCGCCAGAGCTGTTCGGCGCTGCCGGTGTCGGTCGTGCGGATGACCACACCGCTGCCGTCGTCCGACGGGGCCAGCGACTTCCCGCTCTGCGCGCCGCTCAGCCGGTGGAGATGGCCGGGCCGCACGAGGGGCGCGTCCTTCGCGACGCCGCTGACACCGTCGACCAGGAAGGTGGTGACCGACTTCGCGGGGACGACGAGCGTGGCCGACCGGTCGGCCACGCGGACCGGGGTGCCTCGTACCAGGGCACCGTCGGCGCTCGTCACCACGGGGGTGACGGTGGCCCGCGGCGCGACCTCGCCGAAGCGCGAGAGGTCGAGGGTCACGGAGCGCGCGGCCGTTGCGCTGTTCACGTGCACCACGGTCGCGGCACGCCCGGACCGCTTCACCGCGGCGACGCTGGACGGGTCGTCGACCTTCACGAAGCGATCACCGGGACGGATGTGGTGGGTGAAGTTCCGGATGGTGTGGAACTTCGAGTTGGCCCGGATCGGGCAGGTCTCCAGGGTGTCCTCGGCGGTGCAGTCGAACGGGACGTGGATGCTGCCCCAGTTCTTGCCGGCCGCGGCCTGCGGGACGGAGTCCTCGACCGGCTGCCAGAACACCCAGGCGGACGGCTCCAGTTCGCGCATGTCGTCGACCATCCGGGTGGCGATCCCGAGTCCCGGGTCCATGCCGGTGAAATCGGTCCCGGTGCCCCAGGTGCCCTCGACCTCGCTCATCCACAGTCTCTGGCCGGCGCCCTTGGCGATGTCGCGTGCGCTGGTGCGCATGCCCGTGCCGTAGGTGTGCACGTTCAGCTGGTCGACGGCGGCTCGGGCGGGGCTGCCGTAGGCGTTCCAGTTCTGCGTGAAGATGCTCGGGTTGGTTTCGTCCATCGCCGAGATCCCGGCGTCGGTGTCCGCCTCGCCGAGCGCCTTGTCCAGCGCGAGGAGCACCTTCTGCTGGAGCTCCGGTCCGGCGTGCGCGCCCTCCTGGCGTCCGCCCGTGGGCTGCCCGTCCGCTCCGAGCTGGGTACCCCAGTAAGGGGTGTTGGGCTCGTTGAGCGGGGCGATGGTGTCGAACTCGATGCCGTGGTCCTTCTCCAGCTGTTCGGTCACCCGTACCAGATAGGCGGCGAAGTCGTCGACGCGGTCGGCGCGGATCTGGTCCGCGCTCGCGTCGAATCCCCCGGAGACGTAGCCGCTGACCGTCTGGAACCAGGGCGGCGAGTTGCTGAACGCCTCCCAGCGGGTGACCTTCCGCTTGATCTGGTCCACCCACCAGCGCTGGCCCGCGTCGGCGTCCCAGTTCCAGTGGTCCGGGTCGTTCGGGTCCCACCAGTCCATGTCCTGCCGGGTGGTTCCCTCGGGGGCCTTCCAGAAGCCCTCCATGGTCGCGCCGGCCTTCATGTAGTCCGTGCGGACGTCGGGGGCGTTGCCGCCGCCGATGTTGTAGCGCGCGATGTTCAGGCGGAGTCCGTCCTCGCCGAACAGCATGTCGACGAGCTGTCTTCGGACGGGGTCCGGGTAGCCGCCCGTGGCGTTGGCGAACCAGACCAGGCTCGTCCCCCAGCCCTCGAACTCCTGCTGGCGGTAGGACGGGTCGACGCGCACCGTGACCGCGCTCTGCGGCGGTGTGTCCGCGAGTGCGACGGGGGCGGTGACGAGACCTGCGCCGAGCACCAGGGGGACGGTCGGGGCCAGCGCCTGGAGGACGCGATGTCGGCTGGACACGGGAACTCCCTTCCATGACAGGGGGATTCACAGAACCGAACAGAAGCAATCGGGCTCACGGCATGCTTGACGACGGAAATGAACACGTCAAGACATCGAACCGGACTGGAAGGGCGGGACCCGGGACTCCGGCACCTGTCCCGTACGCACCCCGGCGGCCCCGGCACCGGCCCCGTACGGCCCTCCTCGTACGGCCCTCCTCGTACGGCTCCCGCACGGCGGCCCGGGCACCCGCCGTCTGAACACCCGTCCCTCGCGCCCCGTACGTACAGACGGACCGTCCCGCACTCACGAGGTGATCACACGTGTCACGACATTCCCCCACCGTTTCCGGCCACCGCAGGCGCCGTGGCAGGACCGGGCTCATCGCAGCCTGTGCCGCCGGCGGACTCGCCGCGGCCGTCGCGGGCGGCGTCGCCCTCGCGACGGACACCCCGTCCGCCCCCGGCGCACCGGGCACGGTCAGGGTGCTGGCCGCCCCGGAGGCCACCGGCGAAGAGCAGGTCACCGAGACCCGGCAGGTCAGCGGGACGTTCGACGGCGCGAACACCCGGTTCACCGGGGCGGGCGCACTCGGCGGTGACGGCCAGGAGGAAGGGCAGGACCCGATCTTCGAGCTGGCCGACGGAGCCGTGCTGAAGAACGTCATCCTCGGCGCGCCGGCCGCCGACGGCGTCCACTGTCTGGGCAGTTGCACACTGGAGAACGTCTTCTGGGAGGACGTCGGCGAGGACGCCGCCACCTTCCTCGGCGAGTCCGAGGGCGCCACCTATGTGGTGAACGGCGGCGGAGCCACCCTGGCCCAGGACAAGGTGTTCCAGTTCAACGGGGCCGGGACGCTGACCGTGCGTGACTTCGAGGTGTCCGACTTCGGCAAGCTCGTCCGCTCCTGCGGCAACTGCGGCGAACAGGTCCAGCGCGACATCGTCCTGGAGAACGTCACGGCCACCGCCCCCGGCGACGAACTGGTCGGCATCAACAGCAACTTCGGGGACACCGCACGGCTGTCCGGCATCACGATCGTCAACGACCCCGACCGTGAGATCGTGCCCTGCCAGAAGTTCGAGGGCGTCACCGACGGCGAACCGGAGCAGCTCGGCTCGGACGCCGACGGCGTGAACTGCGTCTTCGAGGAGTCCGACCTCACCTACCGCTGATCCCCGCCCCATCACTCCACGCCGGGACCGGGTCCTGGGAAGGAGCCGAGGTCCACCCCCGGGTGGCCGTCAGCTGCCCGGTTCCGGCGTGGGCACGTACAGACAGAACGGGTGGCCGACCGGATCGAACAGCACCCGGACGTGCTCCTGGGGCTGGAAGTCGGCCAGGGTCGCGCCCAGGGCGGTGGCGCGGGCCACGGCGGCGGGCAGGTCGTCCACCTGGATGTCCAGATGGAGCATCATCTGCTGAGCGTCCGGAGTGGACGGCCATCGCGGCCGGACATAGTGCGGCTCGGTCTGGAACGACAGCCCCGCTCCGCCGTCAGGCGGGGCGATGTACACCCAGTCGGGCCCGTCCTCCCGCACCGGCCAGCCGAAGACGGCCCGGTAGAACGCCGCCAGCTCCCGGGCGTCGGGGGCGTCGAGGACCGTCGCGGACAGCGTGAAGCGCGGTTGTCTCCCCATGGCGGAAGGCTACCCGCGGCACGGTGTGACGGGCGCGCCGGCATCCCTGGGGCGGTCACACGGCGGTCCTCGCGCACGCGCCCTTCGACGGCGCCAGTGGCCGGCGGGTGCGTGACCCGCCGGCCCCTGACCGAGGCCCGTCCGACGGGACTACGGCAGGCCCACGACCCGGCCCAGTTCGATCCGGTCGATGTCCGGAGCCCACGCGCCCGCGTTGCCGAACGTCACGCTGTTGGACCCCTTCCTCAGGTCGACGGGCACGCCCAGCGTCCAGTAGTCGTCCCAGCTCCAGGTGTTCTTGAAGGTCACCTTCCGGGGCGCGTCACCCCCCACGGTGATGTCCGCCGTACGGGACATGATGTCCGTGTTGTAGGCGTGACCGTTGTCGCGCCGGTCGTTGTGCGCGTAGTGGACGACCAGCAGATAGCGTCCGGACCTGGGCGCGTCCACGGTGAACTCGGCGGTACTGGCGGCGCTGTTGCCGAGGTCGCCGATGTACGAACCGGCGGACGCGTGGGCGGACTCGACGAGCTTCGCGCCGCCCGCCAGGGTGGCCGAGGCGCCCTCGTAGGAGAGCGTGCCGGCGGTCGAGCCGTCGCCCGAGACGTCGAGGGAGCGCACGGAGGCGTACCCGGCCGTCATCGCGACGCGGTTGTTGCCCGCGACCAGGTACAGCCGCATCGGCCGGCCGGGGACCGCGGTCACCTTCTCGCCGTGCAGGGCGAGTCGTGCCGCCGCCGAGGCCCGCGACACCACCGTGTAGTAGCCGTCGCGAGGCGCGTACACGTCGAAGACCGCCCGGTCGCCCGTGCGCAGGACCAGGGCGCCCGTGCCCACCCCTGCCGACGAGGAGTAGTCGTACGTCGGCTTCCCGCTGATGTCGGCCAGCGTGGCCTCGTAGGAGGCGGACGCGGCTCCGGTGCGCGCGGTCAGGTCGACGCGGTCGAGGGTCACCTCGGCGTCGCCCTTCGCGAGCGTCAGCACATGGGTGCCGGCCGCCAGGCGGACCGTCAGGTCCTTCTTGGCGCGGTAGGTCCAGTTCTCCGTGGAGGGGTAGGTGACCGTGACCGGGTGCGCGCCGTCGACCGACAGCCTCTGGGTGGCGGGGGCGCCGGACTGGTTGCCGTACAGGATCGCCAGGTCGTAGGTCCCGTCCTCGGGCACCGTCACGGTGAAGTCGACCTTGCTGGAGGCCTGGTTGAGCGAGCCGACGTCCTTGGTTCCGGAAGCCGCGTAGCCGTTGGCGTTGGCGACCGTGCCCTGGGTGTAGACCTGGCCGCCGGTGATGGCCGCGTCCTCGGCCTCGTACGACGCCGACCAGGGGACGGAGGCCGCGGTCGGGGTGCCGGAGCCGCCGGGGGTGAGGACGATCCGGTAGGCGGACATCTTGCGCAGGCCGCGCAGCGGGACGGTCACCGTGCCGTCGGCCGCCACCTTCACCTTCGTCCGGGCGAGGACGCGCGGCGTGGCGTGCTGTCCTTCATAGCCGGACCAGGCCGCCTCGGCGACGGTCGCGGTGACCGTCCGGCCGAAGACGGACCGCGGGACGTTCTGGACCACGACGTCGGAGTCACCGGCGGAGCCGCCGAGCAGCACCTGCGCCTGGCGGCGCCCGGTGTCGAGGGAGGCGAGTCCCTGGAGGGTGTCGATGGTGTTGGCCTGCGGCGGGGTCACCCTGACGGTGTCACCGGTCATCCCGGCGTACCAACGGAACAGCCACCAGCCGCCGTTGGGGATGTTGGACCGGACGACGTTGCCGTCCATGTTGCCGGCGGCGTCCCAGTAGGCCTGGTTGGCGTACACCTTGTTCCGCTCGAACATCGAGACCCACTGCACGAGCTGCCCGGGTACGGACAGGTCACGCCGGTTGGCGTACTCGTCGATGTTGATCTTCAGCGGTGGGATGCCCAACGCGCGTTCGATCGAGCGGTAGTTGTCGTAGTGGCCCTGGAAGTCGCGCAGCGAACCGGAGCTCAGTTCGTGCCAGGTCATCACCTGGGGCAGGACGTTCTCCCGCTGGGCGAAGGTCAGGAAGTCGGTCAGCAGGCGGGTGTGGTAGCCGGCCTCGTTGGGGCCGGCTATCCGCGCGTCGGGGTCGATCGCGCGGATGCGCTGGTAGACCGTCTTCCAGTCCTTGAAGAACCGGTCGCGGTTGGCCTCGTACCGCGCCTCGTCGGACGTGCCGAGGTCGTACCAGATCTGGTCGGGCTCGTTGAACGGGATGTAGACGAAGCGGTCGCTGTTCGGGTCGGCCGACACCTCCTTGACGATCTTGTCGACCTTGGGGAGGTAGTCGTCGATGCCGAGGTCCTCGTACGGCCACTTCGCGTAGACGTCCTGCATCATCACGTTGATCTCGCCGCCGCCGTTGCGGAAGAACGACGTGGAGACGGTGAGCGCGTCGCCGTTGGGGTGCTGGGCGCCGCCCTCCGGCTTCTGCGAGATGCTGGTGATCTTCAAGGGCTCCAGGGCGGCGTCGCTGGGCACCCCGTCGTCGCTGAGCCCGTACAGCGCGCCGTTGGCGCCGAGCATCACCGGACCCTCGGAGGCGGCGAGGTCGACGGTGAGCCGCTGGGGGGCGATGGGGGTGTCTCCCGCTTGAGCGGAGTCGGGAGTGGGGGAGGCTGCCGCGGGTCCCGCGGCGGGGAGGGTGCCTGCCATGGCGGCGACTCCGAGTGCGGCGGTGACGAGAACTGTTCCGAGACGGGATCTTGTGCGGGTGGGGATGATCACGCTGTTGGACCTCCGGTCACTTGACGGCTCCACTGGTGATTCCGGACACGATCTTTCGCTGGCCGACGAGGAACACGGCGACCATGGGCAGGCTCATCACCACGACGTACGCGAAGACGAGATGCCAGTTGTTGAGGTAGAGCTGGGCGCTGGCGACCTGGTAGAGGTTGAGTGGCAGGGTCGCCCGCTCTCCGCCGCCGAGGACGAAGAAGGCGTAGAAGACGTCGCTCCAGGCGTAGAGCATCACCATGATCGTCGCGGTGGCGATCACCGGCCTGAGCAGCGGCAGGATGATCCGGGCGAAGATCCCCGCCGGACTCGCCCCGTCCATCCGCGCCGCCTCCTCCAGCTCCAGGGGGATCGCGCGGATGAAGCCGGTCATGAAGAAGATCGACGTGGACAGGTACATCCCGGTGTAGACGGCGATCATCCCGGGCCGGGTGTTCGAGAGCCCGAGCTGCCGCAGCTCCATCACGATCGTGATGACGGCGGGCGGCAGCAGCAGTCCGCTGATGCACAGCGCGTACGCGGCCGAGACCAGCCTGGACGCGCGGCGGGCGAAGACCCAGGCGGCGCCCGCGCCGAGGATCAGCACGAGGGCCACCGAAGGCACCACCACGAGCAGCGAGTTGACGAAGCCGCGCAGCATCTCGCCCTGGCTGACGGCGTCCTGGTAGTTGCCGCCGGGCTGCCAGCGCACCGGCAGGTCGAGGTTCGGCCTGATGACCTCCGCCTGGGGTTTGGCGGAGGTGACGGCGACCAGCCACAGCGGTACGCCGACGGCGAGGGAGGCGAGGAGCAGGACGAGGGCGGGACGGCCGAACCGCCAGGCCACGGACGGGTTCACAGCAGCTGCTCCCTTCGGCGGAGCCCGACGACCAGCGGGATCGCGATGGCGACCACGACCAGGAACAGGACGAGGCTCATCGCGGAGGCCTGGGCGTACAGGCCCTGGCCGAAGATCCGGAACATGTAGATGTTGAAGACCTCCGTGGAGGCCGCGGGCCCGCCGCCCGTGGTGGCCTGCACGATGTCGAAGGTGTTCATCGAACCGATCAGCGCCGTGGTGACGTTGAAGGTGACGGCCGGCGCGAGCATCGGCCACCGCACCGACCAGAAGGTCCGCCAGGGGCCGGCGCCGTCGCACTTCGCGGCCTCCAGCATCTCGCCGGGGATGCCCTTGAGCCCCGCCAGGTAGATCAGCATGGACAGGCCCATCCACTTCCACCCGTGGATGAGGGTGATCAGGGCCAGCGTCCAGGTCGTCGAGCCCAGCCACGGGATGTCCGTGCCGAGCACCGAGTTGACGGCGCCGTCCTGGCCGAGGAGGGCCTGGAAGACGTAGCCGGTGGCGAGCGCCGAGATCAGCACCGGCAGGAAGAACACCGCGCGGAAGAACCGGTTGAAGCGGGTGTCGTGCTCCAGCAGCAGCGCGAGCACCAGCCCGAAGCCGTTCTGGAACAGCGCCGCCAGCAGGGCGTACAGCAGCGTGGTGCGGATCGCGCGCAGCAGGGAGCCGTCGTCGGCGATGGTCCTGAAGTTGTCCAGGCCGGTGAAGGCGATGTCCGCGTGGTACGAGGACCAGTTCGTGAACGGGTAGTAGAAGTTGAGCAGGTTCGGCACCAGGAAGAAGGCCGCGAAGACGGCGATCGCGGGAAGCGCGAACCACCAGGGATGGTGCACGGCGGCCCGCGGAAGACGCCCGACCCGCGTGGGTTCCCCTTTCCTGGATGCCTGCCTGCGCGTGCGTACGGCCGTGTCCGCCATCGGAGCTCCCCGCCCTGTGGTCGTCTAGAAGCCGGGTGCGCCCTGGGCCTTGGCCACCTGCGCGAACTGGTCCTGGATCGCCTGGGCGACCTGCTGCGGGCTCTTCTTGCCGTAGATCATGTCGGCGAGGTAGAGGTGGGTGTCCGGGGCGACGATCGCCTTGGCCTGGAAGACCCCGATGGCCTGGGGCAGGGCCGCGACCTGGTCCTTGGACGCCTGCGGGAGTCCGTCGGGGGTGGGCACGGACGGCTGCACGGACGGGATCTTCATCGCCTTGATGTAGTCGGCGTAGTCCGGGCCGAGCCAGAAGGCGAGGAACTGCCGGGCCGCGTTCTGCCGCTTGTCGTCACCCGTCCTGAACGCGACCACGCCGTTGGTCTGGTCGGGGGAGTACAGGCCGGTGGCCGAGGAGTTGGCGACCGGGAACCAGCCGATCCTCTGGTCGATCTCGGCGGTGGAGTACTTGGCCTGCAACTGGCTCTGGAAGGAGGTGACGTTGAGGACCATGCCGGCCTCGCCCTTCCACAGCGCGTCGGCCTGCCCGGTGAAGGTGCCGGTCTTGTAGTTCTTCTGGGCGAGCCCCGCGTCGAGCAGCTTCTCCTTGTACTTCTTGATCGCGCCGACGACGACCGGGTCGGTCCACTTCTTCCTGTTCTGGTTCAGATCCGCCCACCACTGCTTGTCCAGGTCGGTGAGCTGGACCTGCATCTGCCACTGCAGGGGCCACTGGTCGCCGCCGGCCTCGTAGAAGCCGGCCGCGCCGGTCCTGTCCGTGACGGTCCGGCCGAGGGCCAGGAGGTCGTCGTAGGACTGCGGGAAGTCCTTCTCGCTCAGCCCGGCCTGCCGGAAGACGTCCTTGTTGTAGTAGACGCCGAGCATGGCGGGGCTGGTGACGATGGCCGCGTACCGCTTGCCGTCGAGGACGCCGAGCGACCGCTCGGTGGTGCCGAGCCGGGAGACCCACTCCTCCCCGTCGAGGGTGAGGAGGTTCTGCTGCGGCTGGATGAAGGGCAGCGTGGAAATGGACGGCTGCCAGAACATCAGGTCGGGCCGGTCGCCGGAGGCGAGCTTGGTCGGCACGTTCTGCTCGTACAGGTCCGGGATCGCCTGGGTCTCCACCTCGGCTCCGGTGGCCTTCTCGAAGGCGTCGACGACCTGCTTCGGCGCGTTGACCGTGTTCTGCGCGGTCCACATGGTCAGCTTCACGCCGTCCAGGCGGGCCGTCGGGTTCACGGCCGTCCGCTGCGCGTCCGTGCCGGAGCCGCCGGAGGCGCCGGCTGTGGGGTCGCTGCACGCGGTGGCGGCCAGACCGACGGCGCATATCAGCGCCAGCGCGGGGAGAGCTCTCGTCTTCATCACGTACCTCACGTACCTTTCGCGAACGGGTGGTCCAGCACGGCGGTACCGGGACATCAAGCGCGGGCGGACGGGGGTCCCGAGCTCTCCCGCACCACCAGTTCGGGTACGGAGACGGGGTGCGGGGCGATCTGCGCGGACTCCTCCAGCACCCCGTGCAGCAGGGCGAAGGCGGACCGGCCCAGGCCGGTGAAGTCCAGGCGCACGGTCGTCAGCGAGGGGGTCAGGTAGCCGGAGTGCGGGGCGTCGTCGAATCCGGCCACGCTGACCTCGCCGGGGACGGACCGGCCCGACTCGTGCAGGGCGCGCAGCACCCCGAGCGCGAGGTCGTCGTTGCCGCACAGGATCGCGGTGACGCCCGGGTCCCGCGCCAGCTTCAGGCCCGCGGCGTGTCCGCCGGCCGGGCCCCACCTGCCCTGCACCGGGCGGGGTTCGGGCGCTTTGGCCTCCTTCAGCGCCTGCCGCCAGCCGGTGGTGCGGGCGCTGGTGCGCCGGGTGCTGGAGGGGATGGCCACGTAGTGCACGGTCTCGTGGCCGAGGCCGAGCAGATGACGGGTCGCCTGGTACGCGGCCTCGCGGTCGTCGGTCCACACCCACGGGCGGTCGCCCGGGGGCGGGCTCGCGGGCGTCTCGACCACACCGACGACCGGCAGCTCGGCGGGGACGGCGGCCAGGGCCCGGACGCCGGCCGGATCGTAGGCGATCACGATCAGTCCGCCGCTCGCGTCCGCCGCCCGCCGCACCTCGGCCGCGACAGCGGTCTCGTCCGCCGATTCGAGGACGCCGATCCCCACCGCGTACGAGGCGGCGCGGGCCGCCTCCTCGATGCCCTGGAGGATGGAGGCGTAGCCGTAGTGGGTGGTGTCGGCGGTCAGCACGGTCACGGCCCTGCTGCGCCCGCTGGCCAGGGCGAGCGCGGTGGCGTTGCGCCGGAAGCCCAGGTCGTCGATGGCGGCGAGCACCCGTTCCCGGGTGGACGGCTTGACGCTGGGATGGTCGTTGATCACCCGGGAGACGGTCTGGTACGACACCCCGGCGGCGGTCGCAACGTCCCTGATGCTCGCCGGGCGCCTTGTGTGACCGGTCACATTCATGCCAAGATTGTGACCGGTCACAATGCGGTCGTCAAGAGACCGTAACGAGGGATTCACGCTCATGACGCAGACCGTCCCCGGCACCCGGCAGGGCGGAGCCAGGAGGGGGAGACGCCTTGACCGGTACGGCGCACGCGGCGACGAAGGCCACCAACCACCCGGAGAAGACCTTCAGTTGGGGGCACTCGGCGCTCCGGGCCCAGTTCGCCACCGCCTCCGACGGCACCCTGCGGCTGGTCCGGCTGGCCCCGCCCGGCGACACCGGGCCCGTCCCCGGTCCCGAGGCCGCCCTGCCCCTCGTCGAACTCACCGCTCCCGGCCACGGCAGCGGCTGGTCCGGCCCGCGCTTCACCGGCACGGCCTTCGGCACGCGGCTGCGGTACCGGGACCACCGCAGCGGCAGCCGCGCCGGCTGGGAGTGGCTGACCGTGGAACTCCACGACCCGGCCACCGGGCTGACCGCGTTCGTCGAGCTGACGTCCCCGGCCGGACTGCCGGTGCTCCGCTCCCGCGTCCGGCTCCGCAACCAGGGCGCCGAGCCGCTGGTCGTGCAGTCCGTCAGCAGCCTGCTGCTCGCCGGACTGCCTTCTCCGGACGCCCTCGACGTGCACCGGGCGCGCAACGACTGGCTCGCGGAGTGCCGTTGGCATGCCGAGCCGCTGCGGGCCACCGTCGCCGACATCAACGTCGCCGCCCACCAGCACGACAGCCGGGCCGCTCTCGTCCTCACCGGGCGCGGCAGCTGGCCCACCGGCGGCCACCTCGCGATGGGCGCGCTGACGGAACGGGACGGCGGCCGGACCTGGCTGTGGCAGATCGAGTCCCCGGCCGGCTGGCGCTGGGACCTGGGCGAACGCGCGGACGGCACGTACCTGGCACTGAACGGCCCCACCGACGCGGAACACCAGTGGCGGGTCGCGCTCGCGCCGGGCGCGGAGTTCACCACCGTGCCCGCGGCGCTGGCCCTCGGTCCCGGGTTCGACGCGGCGATGGGCGCGCTGACCTCGTACCGCCGTGCCGTGCGCCGCCCGCACCCGGACCACACCGCGCTCCCCGTCGTCTTCAACGACTACATGAACACGCTGATGGGCGACCCGACGACCCGGAAGCTGCTGCCGCTGATCGACGCGGCCGCCGACGCCGGGGCGGAGTACTTCTGCATCGACTCCGGCTGGTACGACGACGACACCGAGGGCTGGTGGGACAGCGTCGGCGCATGGCTGCCCTCACCGCGCCGCTTCCCCGACGGCGGGATCCGGGCGGTCCTGGACCGGATCCGGGAGCGCGGCATGGTGCCGGGTCTGTGGCTGGAGCCGGAGGCCGTGGGGGTGCGCAGCCCGGTCGCGTCCGCGCTCCCGCCGGACGCCTTCTTCCAGCGCGACGGCGTACGTCTCAGCGAACAGGGCCGCCACCAGCTCGATCTGCGCCACCCGGCCGCCCGTGCGCACCTCGACAGGACGGTGGACCGGATCGTCGGCGACTGGGGCGTGGGCTACCTGAAGCTGGACTACAACATCCTGGTCGACCCGGGAACCTGCGCCCCCGGTGACCTCGCGCCGGGAGCCGGGCTGCTCGGCCACGCCCAGGCCTACCTGGACTGGCTGTCCGGGATCCTGGACCGTCACCCCGGCCTGGTCGTGGAGAACTGCGCCTCGGGCGGGATGCGGATGGACGGCGCCAGCCTCGCCGTCACCCAGCTCCAGTCCACCAGCGACCAGCAGGACCCGCTGCGCTACCCGGCCATCGCCGCCGCCGCGCCGACGGCGGTCCCGCCCGAGCAGGGAGCCGTCTGGGCCTACCCGCAGCCCGCCTTCGACGACGGCCTGATCACCTTCACCCTCGGTGGCGCACTGCTCGGACGGATCCATCTCTCCGGCCACCTCGACCGGATGACGGCGGGTCAACTCGGCCTGGTACGGGATGCGGTGGGGGCGTACAAGGCGATCCGCGAGGATCTGGCACAGGCGCTGCCCTTCTGGCCGCTGGGGCTGCCGGGCTGGACGGACGAGTGGCTGGCCCTGGGCATGCGGGTCCCCGGTGACCGTACGTCGTACCTCACGGTCTGGCGCCGCGGGGGAGCGGCGGAACTGCGCCTTCCCGTCGGGCACTTGGCGGGACGCGACGTCCGTGCGGACATCCTGCACCCCTCCGCCCCGGACGCGGGCACGGCGGTCTGGGACGGGAGCGGACTGCGGGTGTCGCTGCCGCGCGCGCCCGGCGTCCTGCTGGTCCGTCTCGCCGCGGGCGGATAGAGGACGGCCGGCGGACGGGGCCGGGTGGCGGTGTGTCCGCGCCGCACGCGCCCAGCCCGAGGGGGACGGGCTGCCGCCGCCGTCGCCGCGACCGCACCGGACGCCCGGCCACCGCACGGACACATGTGTGGACCTGCGTCATGACCGGACGCTTTCCGGTTACTCTGAAGGTTCGTCCACGATTGGGGTCGTCATGCCGGAGGAGTCGACGCCTGGCCCATTGGGCACGGCGATGCGTGAGGTGACGTTCCCGGACGGCTCTCGGGGAATCATCCTGGTCAGGGCTGGTACGCCGCAGCCGGACGCGGAACAGATCGCGGCCCAGGTCTGGCGGGACAAATCCGGCAAGTAGCTCCGGCCAGTAGCCGTCGGCGGCGGCTGGGACGAGCGCGGTGTCGCGCCGGATCGCCGTCCTTGCGGATCGCACCGCCGTGGAGCCGGCCGTCGGCGCGGCCCAGGCCGTGGAAGGCCGGAACCACGCCGGTGGTGGGCCGGGCAGAAGCCCTGGAGACCCTCCGGGAGCGCTGGAGACCCTTCGGCCACCCGTCCTTGCCCAGGGCCTTGCGCACCGCGTCCCGGGTGCGGTCGACCAGCGCGGCCGGCGGGCCCACGGTGAGGTTCTTCGCCGCGGACTCCGTACCGGGGTGCGGCCGGGTCGGGGCGCCATGGTCTCGGCAGCCCTCACCGCCGTGGCCATCGACGCCAGGCGGGCCTGGTTCGCGTGACGGCGGATGTGGTTGGACTCGTAGCGCTCCTCGGCCCGCGCGTGCGCCGTCACCTCCCTGCGCAGGGTCCGCAGCTCGGGCAGGAACTCGGGCCGTCGGTGTCCGTCCCGTCGAGCCGGGACAGGAGCTCCTTCGCCTCCCGTTCCTCCGTGAGCCGGGCGTCGACCACGGCCTGACCGCCCGGCACCGAGCTCCGGGTGAAGGGGTGGACGACCTCCTCCTCGGCCGTCTCGTGCACGGCGAGCAGCCGGACCAGACGGCGGAAGGCGGCCCGGCGTTCGTCGCCGGCCGTCCTCTCGACCTCGTCGAAGAGGGTGCGGATGTCGCCGTGCCGGCGCATGAGCAGGGCCCCCACGACTGCTGTTGCTCGATGTAACGAACCTCCGCCAACCGCCGTTTGACGTCGGGGTCGGGGTCGGGGTCGGGGTCGGGGTCGGGGTCGGGGTCGGGGCAGTGGCGTGCGAACTGATGGCTGAACAGGATCGCCTCGACCTCGATGCCGTTCATCGTGATGACACGGCAGCGGGTGTACGGATCACCGTGGTCGGGGTCGATCGGCTCGACGTCCAGCTCGCGCCAGCTGCGCAGCTGCGGTCGAGGGGGATGCCTTGGTGTTCGAGAGGATCGAAGCCCATGGGGGCCTCCTCGGACGACAGCCGGGACTGGGCCGCCGCCGGGTACCCCCGCCTCGTTCCCCTGACGTCGGGCCCCGAGGCGGAGGCGGCTTCCGGCCATCCGGCCATCCGGATCAGGGGCGGTCGTCCCCGCCGTCCACGGCGTCGTCGTCGGCGTCGTCGCGGTCGCCCTCGGCCTGGGACGGCGTCGGGTGGTCCGGAGCCGGGTGGCCGGTGTTCTGCGGGTCGGCGTCGTCGGGCTCGCCTTCGGCCTGGGAGGGGGTGTGGTCGCTCATGAGGGGGACTCCTGGGGTACGGGCCGGCCGGCGGGCTGGTCAGCGCTCTGCTGGAAGGTCTGGGTGACCTGGCGCAGACGCAGCTGTTCCAGCGTGTCCAGCTGGCGGTGGGCGCGTTCGAGGAGCAGGTCGAGCTGCCCGGGATCGAGGCGGGAGTCGGCGTCGGACAGCCGGCGCAGCGTCCGCCAGGCGGCGGCCTTCCCTTCCACGCCCAGACGCAGCAGTTCCAGCTCCAGCATGGG
Organism: Streptomyces sp. NPDC003011; assembly: GCF_053591515.1. Lineage (NCBI taxonomy): Bacteria > Bacillati > Actinomycetota > Actinomycetes > Kitasatosporales > Streptomycetaceae > Streptomyces > Streptomyces sp. NPDC003011. The sequence continues at coordinate 5,728 of NZ_JBSFTY010000085.1, read as the reverse complement.
GCTGAGCGGGGAACGGCGGACGAGCCGGCCGTTGGCCTTGAGACGGCCCACCTTCTCGGCCAGCCGGCCGGCGGCGATCTTGTAGCGGCGCACCGGGATGTCCAGGCTCCGCATGATCTCCAGCAGGCGCGCCCGGTCCTCGGTGATCTCGTCGGTGACCGACCGCACCGTGTCGGCGAGCGCCGGGTCCCGTTCGGACTCGGCGTCGGCCAGCAGCCGCGCCCGGTCCACGGCGAGCGCGGCTCCGGCGAGGTGATCGTTGAGGTAGATGCCGAGCAGGTCCGTGTCGGATCGGTTCGGGCGGTCGTCCATCGGGCCTCTCCCTTCGTGAACGGTGCGCGTCGGCGCGTGAACGGTGCGCGTCGGCTGCATCGACGTCGACGTCGACGCGGTGCGAGTACCCCGAGGGACCCGGTCACACCGTGGCATCGCGGGGTGATCGCACCGCCTGGGCAGTGGTCGGCCGGTGGCCGGGGGACACCGCGGTGACCGGCGGCATCGCCGGCATCCGGCCGGACGCGGCCCGGGCCCGCCTCACGGCCAGGTCTGCGGTGCGAGGGATGGGAAGCCGTCGTCGACGCCGGTGCGCCGGCTGACGGGGTGGGTGCCGTACCAGTCCAGGCACAGGACAGTGGCGTCGTCCTCGAGACGGTCCCGGCAGGCGTCGCGCACGGCGCCGACCAGCACGCCGACGGCCTCGCGCGGGTGGACGGCGCGGGTGTCGCGGATGAGCGCGGGCAGGTCCACGCGGGCCGCGGCGCGTTCCTGCATGCCGTCGGTGAGCATGATCAGCCGGTCGCCGGGGCGCAGGTCCAGCGTCTGGACCCGGTAGGGGACGGGGGAGACGATGCCGAAGGGCAGGTTGGCGAAGACCGTCAGTTCCTCCACGGTGCCGTCGCGCAGGAGCAGCGGTCTCGGGTGACCGGCGTTGACCAGCTCGACGCTGCCGTCCTCGAGGCAGACGCGCAGCAACTGCCCCGTGGCCATGCCGCGGTCGTGGTCGAGCAGCGCCCGGTGCGCCCGGCGGGCCTGTTCCGCGATGTCGCATCCGGCCCGCCGGGCACCGCGCAGGGCGCCGAGCAGCAGGGTGGCCAGCAGGGCGGAATCGGTGTCGTGGCCCATGGCGTCCGTGATGGACAGGTGCAGCGTGTCCCGGTCCAGGGCGTAGTCGTACGTGTCACCCCCGATGTCGTCGGCCGGCACCAGGCCGCCGGCGACGGAGAACTGCGCGGCCTCGCAGCAGGCGGCGGAGGGCAGCAGCTGGTGCTGGATCTCGGCGGCCAGGCTGGTGGGTGTGGTGCGCCGGCCCCCGTGATAGAGGTCGGTGAAGCGCCGGTCGGTGACGACGATGTACGCCAGCGCGTGTGCCGCCTCACCCACCTGGCGCAACACGGTCTCGTCGGCGTGCGGCAAGGTCATCTCCAGCACCCCGATGCAGTCGCCGCGGTTGGTGACCGGCGAGATCGCCAGATGGCCGCCCTCCCCGTCCGGCTTCACATGCAGCCGCTGGGACCTCAGGACCTTCTCGTACGCGCTTCCGCGCAGGCCGATACGTGTCGCTCCCGGTGTGCTCGGCGACCCGTCGGCCGTGGTGAGCCGGACGAGTTCCTCCCCGATCAGGTCGACGAAGAGGAACGACACGCAGGCCGCTCCGAACCGCTTCTGCAGGTTCCGTGCCACGACGTCGACCGACTCCACCGGCGAGGCGTCCTCCGCCTCCGCCAGGACGTCCCCCAGCCCCAACACGTCACCGTTCACGACATCCTCCCTAGGTTGCCGCTTCTTCTTCCCCGGGACCGCGCACTCTCACGTGACGGCCCGCCGGGGGGTGTTCCCGCCCGTCTTCCGATGTCGCCACGGGGCTACTCAGGTCACCATGCTCAAAACGGCGAACGTGAGGAGAGCCGGATGAGCGGACGCACCTTCCACCGGGCCCTGGTGACCGGCGGAGCGGGATTCGTGGGATCGCACCTGTGCCGACGGCTGCTCGCCACGGGTGCCGACGTCGTATGCCTCGACAACCTGGCCACCGGGTCCCGCGCCAACGTCGCGGACCTCCAGCGGCACGACGGTTTCCGCTTCGTGCAGGCGGACGCCACGGACCCGTCGGCCTGGCGTGTCCTCCCCGGCCGGTTCGACCTGGTGCTGCACTTCGCCTGCCCGGCCTCGCCCGCCGACTACCTGCGGCTGCCGCTGGAGACCCTCGCCGTCGGCAGCGACGGCACCCGGCACGCGCTGGACCGGGCCCGCCGTGACGACGCCCGTCTCGTCCTCGCCTCCACCTCCGAGGTCTACGGGGACCCGCTGGAGCATCCGCAGCCGGAGACGTACTGGGGCAACGTCAACCCGGTCGGCCCCCGCAGCGTCTACGACGAGTCCAAGCGTTTCGCCGAGGCCCTGGTCACCGCCCACCGGGGCGTGCACCGCACCGACGCGGCCATCGTCCGCATCTTCAACACCTACGGCCCGCGCATGCGCGCCGGTGACGGCCGGGCCGTGCCCACGTTCATCGCCCAGGCCCTGGACGGCGCGCCGCTGACCGTCGCCGGAGACGGCAGCCAGACGCGCTCGCTGTGCTACGTGGACGACACCGTCGACGGCATCCTCGCGCTGGCGGCCTCCGGCGAGCCGGGTCCCGTGAACATCGGCGGCGCGGAGGAGATCACGATGCTGGACCTCGCGCGCCGCATCGTCGACCTGGCGGGCTCCGCCTCCCGCATCCGCTTCGTCGAACGTCCGGTCGACGACCCCACCCGCCGCAAGCCCGACACCCGGCTCGCGCTGGAACGGCTCGGCTGGCAGCCGCGTACCGACTGGAACACGGGCCTGGCCCGCACGATCGACTGGTTCACCCGTTCGGAGGCCGCCTGACCCGGCCGTCCGGTCCTCCTCCCGCCCCGCCGGGCGTTCCCGTCGCGGTCCCGGCGCTGCGGAGTCTGCCCGGCGGAGCGTGCCCAGGGGCTCCGGCGGGTCCTGTCCGCGCCTGAGAGGCGGGATCCGGTCGGCCCGCCCGCGCGGTGAGGTGTTGCGGCCTTCTTCGCGCCTGACCCTCCGGGCAGACAGACCCGCACCGGTCACGCCCGTCTCTCCCTCGTCCGCGCGTCCCGGCGGGCGCTCGCAGCACGCTTCGAGCCCGACAGTCAGCTGCCCCTTTTGCCGGGGATGTCGTTACTGTGCGTATGTAAAAAACTGCACCGAGCGGAATGAGGGGCTAGTTTGACCTGAGTTGTCTCTAATTGTTTGAGACAGCCGCTCCGGCGGCACTCGCGAAGCCGGAAGCGTGACCCACGAGCCTCCGGGATGGAGCAACCCCCATGCGCATCCTTGGCATCAACGCCCTGTTCCATGACCCGGCCGCCGCCCTCGTCGTCGACGGGCAGACGATCGCGGCCGCCGAGGAGGAACGTTTCAGCCGCCGCAAGCACGGCAAACGGCCGGTGCCGTTCTCCGCCTGGGAGCTGCCCGAGCTCTCCGCCCGCTGGTGCCTGGACCACGCGGGCATCCGGCCGCAGGAGCTGGACGCCGTCACGTACTCCTTCGACCCCGCGCTGGCCCGGCCCGCTTCCGAGATGGGCCTGTCCGACCCGTGGGACCCGCTGCGCCTGGACTACGCGCGGCGCGCCCCCGAGTTCCTCGCCGAGGCGCTGCCCGGCCTCGACCCGGACCGGGTGGTCTTCGTCCCGCACCACGTGGCCCACGCCGCCTCCGCCGGGCTCGCCTGCCCGCACCCGGACAGCGCCGTCCTGGTGCTCGACGGGCGCGGTGAGGCCGCCTCCCACCTGGCCGGCCGCTACCGCGACGGCAAGCTCGACACCCTGGCCACGCAGGCGCTGCCCCACTCCCTCGGCCTCCTCTACGAGGAGCTCACCGAGCACCTGGGCTTCCTGCGCAGCAGCGACGAGTACAAGGTGATGGCGCTCGCCTCCTACGGCAAACCCCGCTTCCTGCCCCAGCTGCGGCAGTACGTCCACCCGACCGGCGACGGCGGCTTCCGCGCCCACGGCGTCGACTGGGCCGCCCTCGCCCCGCCCCGCGCGAAGGCGGAGGAGTGGACGCAGGAGCACGCCGACCTCGCCGCCAGCACCCAGGCCGTCCTCGAAGAGCTGCTGCTCGAACTCGTCCACTGGCTGCACCGCGAGGCCGGGGGCGAGGCGCTCACCATGGCCGGCGGCGTCGCCCTCAACTGCGTCGCCAACTCCAAGATCGCCGAACGCGGCCCGTACCGGCACGTCTGGGTGCAGCCCGCGGCCGGGGACGCCGGCACCGCCCTCGGCGGAGCCCTCCACCTGGCCGACAACCCGCAGGCCATGCCCGGCGCCGACCTCGGCCGCGGCTGGAGCGAGGACGAACTGCGCGCCTGGCTCGACCAGGCCGCCGTACCGTACGAGCGGCCCGACGACATCGCCGAGACGGTCGCCGCGGAACTGGCCCGGGACGGGATCGTGGCCTGGTTCCAGGGACGCAGCGAGTACGGTCCGCGCGCCCTCGGACACCGCTCCCTGCTGGCCCACCCCGGCCGCGCCGAGAACCTGGAGCGCCTCAACCACGTCAAGGGCCGCGAGGAGTTCCGGCCGGTCGCGCCCATGGTCCTCGCCGACCGGGCCCACGAGCTGTTCACCGGGCCGCTGCCCAGCCCGTACATGCTGTTCGTGCACGACGTGGCCCGTGAGTGGCGCGACCGGATCCCGGCCGTGGTGCACGTCGACGGCACCGCCCGCATCCAGACCGTCGAGGAGCGGCAGGAGCCGCTGGTGGCGCGGATGCTGCGCGCCTTCGAACAGCGCACCGGACTGCCCGTGGTCGTGAACACCAGCCTGAACACCGCCGGCCGGCCCATGGTCGACGACCCCCGCGACGCCCTGGAGTGCTTCGGCTCCGCACCCGTGGACCTGCTGGCCATCGGGCCGTTCGCGGTGCGCCGCGGGAAGGCGTTCGCATGAGCCCGGCCTACGCCGTCGTGATCCCGACGCTCGTCCGCGGCACCCTCGCCGACTGCCTCGCCGCGCTCGCCGCCGCGACCGGGCCGCGGCCGGACGAGATCGTCCTCGTCGACGACCGCCCCGAGCCCGACCCCGACCCCGAGGCGCTGGAGCACCCGCTGAGCCTCCTCGGCGACCTGCGCGGGCGCACGAGGGTCGTGGCGAGCGGGGGACGCGGACCCGCCGCCGCCCGCAACACCGGCTGGCGCGCGGTCTCCGCGCCCTGGGTGGCCTTCCTCGACGACGACGTCCAGGTCGGGCCGCACTGGTGCGAGCAGCTGGCGCGGGACCTGGCCGACGTGAGCCCCGACACCGCGGGCGTCCAGGGCGTCATCGCCGTACCGCTGCCCGGTGAGCGCCGCCCCACCGACTGGGAACGCGGCACCGCCGGTCTCGCGCGGGCCCGCTGGATCACCGCCGACATGGCCTACCGCACCGACGCGCTCAAGCAGGTCGCCGGCTTCGACGAACGCTTCCGGCGCGCCTTTCGCGAGGACGCCGACCTGGCGCTGCGCGTCCTCGACGCCGGCTGGCGCGTCCGGCAGGGCCGCCGCACCACCCGTCACCCGGTGCGCCCCGCCGACCGCTGGGTGTCCCTGCGCGCCCAGCGCGGCAACGCCGACGACGCCCTGATGCGGAAACTGCACGGCCCCGGCTGGTGGGAGAAGGCGGCCGCGCCGCGCGGGCGCCGGCGTACCCATCTGGCGGTCACCGCGGCCGGCGGCGCCGCGTGCGCTCTCGCGGTCGCC